>JAEWUL010000175.1 GCA_023459435.1 Bacteroidota bacterium | reverse complement strand
CTATGTGAAAAATAGTTTTCCAATCACAGAGGGTAATGATACCATAATGATCATCTTTTCGTTTTCTCAACCGGGATTTCTTGTTTTAAGTGCTGATGATATTGCATCCCCAATTCTGGCCTATTCAAATCAAAATAATTTGGATATGAACAATCCTGCACCCGGGGTCCTTTATTGGTTAAATCTGTATAAACAACAGATTCTTGATGCCAGAAGAGAAGGGATTACTGCTACAGAAGATATTCAAAATCAGTGGAATCTATTGATTTTGAATGGGGCAAAAACTACAACAACAACGGTGGTGGAACCCTTAATTACAGCGAAATGGAATCAAGATAAATATTACAATCAGCTTTCCCCTATGGATATGGATTCACCAAACGGTTACGATAATAAAGTCCCTGTTGGATGTGTTGCTTTAGCTATGTCTATGATTATTTACTATTACAGATATCCGGCAGTTGGTCAGGGAACCCATACCAATTATTCCGGTTATGGTACTTTTACAGTAAATTATGGTCAGCAACAGTACGATTTTAATGCCATGCAGGATCAGTTAACGGGATATAATTATGAGGTTGCAAAGTTGATTTTTCATTGTGCAACCAGTGTGGATATGAATTATTCACCGGAAGGATCAGGAGCATACAGCCATGATGTACCCTATGCTTTGAAAAACTATTTCAAATTTTCTAACAATACTACTTTGTTGGATCGGTCAAGTTATAGTTTAAGCAACTGGCTTTCACAGATTAAAACAATGTTAAATGGATCTAAACCTATCTTTTATGCTGGTTCATCTTCAGAGGGTGGGCATGCTTTTGTTTGTGACGGGTATGACAGCGATAATCTTTGTCATTTTAATTTTGGATGGGGTGGTTCAGGAAACGGTTTTTTTACAGTTGGAAACACTACAGGAAGTGTTGGGGGCTACTATTCCAGTCAAAGAATGATCATAAATGCTACACCTGCTTCATTTCCAAATATTAATAACACAACCACTTTTGTAAATGCAATCTCAGGAACACTAGAAGATGGAAGTAGTATCAATCATTATGCGAACAATATGAATGTGACCTATATTCTGGCACCTGCAAATGCAACACAGTTTTCCATTCAGATCCAGAAACTAAAAACTGAAATCGATACGGATACACTTTCGTTTTGGAAAGGAAATCCTGATCAGGGCGAATTAGTGGGAAGTTATTCAGGAGATCTTTCCGATATAAATTTAACCATTCCGACAGACTCCCTCTATATCACTTTCAAATCAAACGATTCGATCACTAATCAAGGTTGGAGAATCTCTTATCGAGCGACAATAACTACGACAGGATGTTCTTTGGTTCAGGTGTTTACAGGTCCATCTGCTACTTTTTCAGATGGCACTGCACTCGGAGAACCTTATGCCCCTTTTTCAGATTGTAATTTCCTAATCAGACCCACTACAGCTCAAAACATTACACTCACATTCAACCGCTTTGATTTAAGTGTTGACGATATGCTTGAAATATATGATATTACCACTACGAATAAAAGGCTTATCGATACCTACACAGGAAACACAATCCCTGCTCCAAAAACATATCCCATCAAAAAAATTCAGGTGATCTTTAAAACTGATAATAAAAATCAAAAAGATGGTTTTGAAATGACATATCAGATCAATGCGGGAATGGATGATCAAAATCCAAACGTATTGATGATATATCCAAATCCTACAACCGATAGATGTATGATTAAAACAGATCTCTCCATAGAGACTCCGCTTCAAGGGATTGTTTATAATAACTTCGGCAAACAGGTTGTAGCATTTACACTTGAATCGAATGAAAAAGAACTGGACATTGCCCATTTACCTTCCGGGATCTATTTGATTCAATTAAAGAATTCTCACACGATTGTTACAAAAAAACTGATTAAAAACTAAGATTTGTCCGCATGAATCTTTATGCATTAACAACACAACTACTCAAAACGAGAAATAACAAATATTCTCGCCCTGTGATACAACTCACGATAGCAGGAGTAGCTTTGGGTTTAATAATCATGTTGCTTGCAGTGATGATAACCAGCGGATACAAAAAAGAGATTCGTGAAAAAATAGTGGGTATAGGTTCCCATATCAGAATCTCCAATTATGATCAAAACTATTCCTATGATCCCATTCCGTTTCATAGAGATCAGTTTTTCATCAAAGATCTTCAAGCAAATCCTCAGATAAAAAACATTCAGTTTTATTCTACAAAAGTAGGCATCTTGAAGACAACAGATCAAGTTGAAGGTGTTGTTTTAAAAGGGATCGACTCCACTTTTGCATGGAGTAATTTTGAAAAATGTTTATTAGAAGAGGTTCCGAATCCTTTTAAAACAAACCAGATGAGTCATGATATTTTTATTTCCAAAAAAATATCAAAAAAATTAAAACTCAGGATTGGTGATAAAGTAGCTGCTTATTTTGTTCAGGAGCCACCTAAACAAAGAAATTTCACAGTACATGGAATTTATGAAACCGGTCTGCCTGATTATGATGAAAAATTTGTTTTGGTAGACTTAAGACATGTTCAAAAATTGAATGGATGGGATTCATCACAAGTGGGAGGGATCGAATTATTGATTGATGATTATGCAAAAATGGATGAGTTGGGCGAAAAAGTAAACCTCTCTATTGGCTATAAACTGAAAGCAGAAACCATCAAACAGATCTATCCCAATATTTTTGAATGGCTTCTCCTTTTTGATACAAATGTGATCGTTTTGCTTGTTATAACCATTTTTGTATGTATAATAACAATGATTTCAACCTTTTTTATTATTGTTTTAGAACAGATCAAGACTATTGGAATCTTAAAAACGATTGGTATGGAGACCAAATCGGTTTTCAGATTGTTTCTTTTAATGGGAACAAGGCTTATTGTTAGGGGTCTGATATGGGGTAATGCTATTGCAATCCTGATCTTCGTGATCCAAAAAAACTATAAATGGATCAAATTAGATCCGGAGACCTATTATATTTCATTTGTACCTGTAGCGTTTAATACCCTAATGATTTTAGCAGTAAATGTTGGCGTTCTAGTGTTGTGTATTGCAGCTTTGGCAATACCGGCATTAATAGTTTCAAAAAAAATATCACCCATCAATGCCATTCGGTTTGATTAATACATTATGACCATGAAAAAACTTTTTTTACTCGATGCAATGGCCCTCATCTATAGAGCTTATTATTCTATGGTTAGATCTCCCAGAATCACATCCAAAGGGCTCAATACGTCAGCAGTTTAT
>JAEWUL010000174.1 GCA_023459435.1 Bacteroidota bacterium | reverse complement strand
TTGAAGTATCTGATGTATTTGGCAATTATGTTACTTCTGACCCGATGCATAGCACCTTTTACATTCTACCTCCTAATCCAAATCCACCACACGGGTGCACACATGATTTAGGGACAGGTCAACTTACCTGTTTCAATTCATCATCTGCAGGTGATGATGTTGTTTGGGCCAACTGGATACGTGTCGCTTTTGACTTAAGAGATTATGAAGGAGATGTTGTACGATTAAGAATTATCGTTTCTGAATGTTCCCCTGAATACCATAGAGGGTACTGTTACTATACTGGTTTTGGAACTAAAGCGGCGTTAGATATTCAAGCTTGTGGAGATGACAATTTAACTTTTGAGGCCCCTGTTGGATTTAGCTCTTACAGGTGGTTTATTAATAATGTTGAAGAATTCGACCTGGTAGACATCAGAAAATTCACAAGAGCAAGAAACACTAGTGAAACGACATTCCGATGTGATATGATCTCCAGAACCGGTGCTCCATCCTCCATCTCAGCAACGGTTAACTATTACGACCTTTTCCCCAACTTTAGTTGGGAACAAAAGTTTGATGAATGTGATAACAAAGTTCAGTTTACTAATCTTAGTGAGATTTATAAAATCAACAATGGAGGTAACGTTTCTCAACCTATCCAATATGTTCGATGGGATTTTGGTGACAACATTACCTCTTCTGAAATCAATCCAGTCCATTTTTATAATGGTTTAGGACCTTACCAAGTTAATTTAAAAATCTGGGATGCTGATAGTATCTGCAATGTGGATACTACAATGGAGATCACTCTGATGGAAAGTGTTCCAATGACAGCCCTGGATACTGTATCCACATGTGAAGAGAAACTTCCATACCTTTATGTGGATCCTTTAATGAGTCCAACAGATGTTTATTCCTGGACTGTTCCCGGAAATTATACCGTGACCTATCCTCAAGCAGCATGGAATGGTTGTGATAGTATCGTGTCTGTTAACCTTGAAATTAAAAAACCACAAGTACGGATTGAACAACACCAGGATTACTGCGAAAGTTTCTCTGCTGAACTCGTGGCCATTCCAAACCCTTCTGATGTTGAGTATTTGTGGAGTACAGAAGAGACTACCTCATCGATCATTATTACCAAACATGGCACTTACGGGGTTACTATTACTGATGAAAACGATTGTACCGCCAACTCCTTTATTAAAATTGCTGCCTGTGAACCTCCTATATACATCCCTTCCGCAATTACTCCTTCCGATAAAAATGGTTTGAACGATTGTATTGAATTGCATGCAGCAAATCTGATTCAAAGCATTGACCTTACAATTTATGACAGATATGGGGCTGCAGTTTACAAAACATTAGATAAAAATTTCAAATGGTGTGGAGAGGTTTTAGGTCAGACTCCTGTCAATATGATTTACCAGTATGTATTAATCATTGTAGATCAAAGAGGAATAGAAACCATGAAAAAAGGAACTATAACGGTATTGTAAAATGAACCCTTGATGAAAAAAATCTTATTATCCCTTCTGATTTTACTCATTATTAGCATGAGTTGTAAAGAAAACAAAAAAAATCAGAAACCAACAACTACCCCAACATACGAATCGGCACCTGAATTCAGTGCCGATTCAGCTTTTCATTTTATTGCGGATCAAGTTCGGTTTGGCCCACGAATCCCAAATACCAAAGCGCATGAAGCGTGTGCCAAGTATTTGATTCACAAACTAAATCAGTACTGTGACACCGTTTATATTCAACCTTTTATTGCGACTACGTATGATGGGAAGAAGTTAAAATCACAAAATCTGGTTGGTTCATTCGGTCCAACAAAAGGAAAAAGAATATTGTTAGGTGCACATTGGGATACCCGTCCTTATGCAGATCATGATCCTGATCCTGCTAAACGAGGGAACACCTTTGATGGCGCAAACGATGGCGCCAGTGGTGTTGGGGTTTTACTTGAAATTGCCCGTCAGCTTGCCATTAAAAATCCTGAATACGGAGTGGATATCATCTTTTTTGATGCAGAGGACTGGGGGACCCCGGCCGGAGTTCAGGTGGAGGGTGATTGGTGGTGTTTAGGGGCTCAATACTGGGCTACAACGCCTCACAAACCTGGATATCGTGCAGAGTTTGGAATTTTACTCGATATGGTGGGTGGAAAAGATGCACGCTTTTTTCATGAAGGCGTTTCTACCCAGTTTGCTCAACATATTGTTTCTAAAGTATGGGGAAAAGCAAACAGATTAGGGTACTCTTCCTATTTTATCAATCAACCGGCTAACCCTATTGTCGATGACCATCTGTATGTTAACCGCTATGCCGGTATCCCTATGATCAATATCGTTCACCAAGATAATACTACCGGAACCGGTTTTATTTCTACCTGGCATACTACATTTGATAATCTTGACAATATCGAGAAATCAACACTGGATGTTGTTGGTAAAACTGTTTTATCGATCATTTATTCTGAAAAGTGATGAAAGTTTTTAAATTTGGAGGTGCTTCTGTAAAAGATGCCCAAGGGGTTCAAAATCTGCAAAAAATCATCTCTCTCTATCCAAACCAACCTATAACGATTGTGATCTCAGCAATGGGTAAAACCACCAATCTAATGGAAGAGATCCTGAATTATTGGTATTCCAATAAAAAAGAGATGTATAATTCCCTTCACAAACTGGAATCATTTCACTACAAGATCATTCATGAACTAGATCAACAAGAACTCAATATCGCCACTTCTTTGGATCCTATCATACAACAATTGAAAACAATTCTGGAAGAGGAACCTTCCGGACAATATGATTATGATTATGATAGAATCGTTCCTTTTGGCGAGTATTTATCTACGACTTTGGTATCAGAATATTTGAATCATTACGGTTGCCCAAACAAACTTCTGGATGCAGCCAGACTTATCAGAACCAACAACTGTTATAGAGAGGGGCTCGTTGATTGGGAAACCACACAATATAACATCAGGGAAACATTTCAAAAACATCCCGATCCCATCAAAATAACACAAGGTTTTATTGGGGGAACACTGGAAAAAAGCACTGTAACACTAGGAAGAGAAGGCTCTGATTACTCTGCTGCGATTATTGCATTCTCTTTGGATGCTCAAGATGTTACAATCTGGAAGGATGTAGCTGGGTTGTTAAATGCAGATCCCAAAATATTTCCGGATGCTATCAAAATAGATGCGATTCCATACGAGGAAGCCATAGAACTCTCCTATTACGGCGCTACTATCATCCACCCGAAAACACTGAAGCCTCTTCAAAACAAACAAATTCCGCTTTACGTAAAATCTTTTGAAAAACCTCTTGAAGAGGGTTCCGTAATTGCAAATGTAAACCCCAAAAGTTACATTCCTTCATTCATCTTCAAAAGAAATCAAATTTTATTTTCCGTTTATCCCAAAGATTTTTCATTCATCGATGTCAATAGTTTGTCTGAAATTTTCCTCCTTCTTTCTGAAAACAATATCAAGATCAATCTGATGCAAAATTCTGCACTAAGTTTCTCTATCTGTTTTGATCACGACGCTAAGAAATTAGCCATTTTATTGGAAGAATTAAAGGGAAAATATAAAATCAAATACAACGATCTGGTTGAATTAATAACAATTCGGCATTTTTCCGATGAAGCGATAAACAAAGTGATTGGCAACAGAAAGATTTTTGTTGAACAAAAAAACCGTACTACTTTTCAAATTGTTGTAAGCAGTTAGGGTTTTGGGTTTTGGGTTTTGGGTTTTGGGTTTTCGAATATAATCCTAGTTTTGAACACTTTAGACTTTAGACTTTTGACTTTTGACCTTAAACCAATTGCAATAGCTCTTCCGGCTTACTGATGATATAATCGGCATTTGCTCCTTCCAACTCATCCCGGTCCCTAAATCCCCAAAGCACACCAACTGCTTTTAGATTTGCATGATGTGCAGTATCCATATCCACTTTTGTATCACCTACATACAATATTTGCGAGTGATCCAGATTGGTCAAAGATATGATATCCTCTACAATTTGGGGATCTGGTTTGGGTGGAACTCCCTCTTTGCTACCATAAGCAGCTAGAAATTGAATGGTTGGGAAATAGTGTGCCATCAAAGGAGCCATCGCATCATGGATCTTATTAGAAGCAACTGCTATTTGAATCCCTCTCTCCTGAAGTTGCTCCAACAAGTCAACAATTCCGGGATAGGGGGCTGTAACATCTGCTTTATGGATATCATAATAAGCTAAAAATTCCTTTAAAATCTGCTTTTTAAGTTCTTTCGGTGTTCCAGCAGGAATTGCCTTTTCTATCAAGACTGTGATTCCATTACCCACAAAATAACGATACCGATCCAGCGGATGTTCCGGAAATTGATACTTTCTTAAAATATAATTGGTACACTCTTTAAGATCCTCTAAGGTATTGAGTAATGTACCATCTAAATCAAAAATAACGAGTTTAATCATAACGTAAATGGAGAAATAAATGATGGGAACAATTCCCCTTTGAGATCCTTTTCTGCAACAATGGGATTGTTTATATTCCAGGGAATCGCCAGTGTTGGATCGTTAAATAAAATAGTTCCTTCACTCTCTTTATGATAAAAACGGGAACATTTGTATTGTACAATTGTGTTGTCTTCCAGTACAGAGAAACCATGTGCAAACCCCTCAGGGATTAAAAACTGAAGTTGATTTTCAGCAGTGAGTTCTAATGC
>JAEWUL010000173.1 GCA_023459435.1 Bacteroidota bacterium | reverse complement strand
TCATCATCAATACACGATAAAATTGCCAATTTGAATCAACTTTCTGAATATATTCACTACAGTATTTTTGAAGAAAATCAGTCTGTTTGGATTGCCCAAAGGAGTGGCAGAACAAAAAACGGACACGATTTAACCCAACAAGGCCTTATTAAAATGTTTACCATGGCTCAACGCAAAAAGGATCCCCTCGAATGCTTGAGATCTCTTCAGATAACTCCGGTTACCATTTCATACGAATATGAATCTTGTGATCAGTTAAAAGCCCGGGAAATGGCCCTTTCTGAAAATGGTGAGTATATCAAAAAACCTGGTGAAGATTTCAAAAGTATTGTTCAGGGTGTGATGGGTTTTAAAGGTGAAATCCGACTTCATATTGGAAAACCTATTACTGAAAAGTTGAATTGTGTAGATCGAAGCCTTAATAATAACGATCAGCTTTATGCTGTTTGTAAGCTTGTTGATGAACAAATATATGCGGACTACCATCTCTTTAAAACCAACTATATGGCATATGATATACAAGAACAAACTCAGGAGTTTGTACACCTATACACGGAATCTGATAAGAATATGTTTTTGCAATATCTGAATAAACAGGCCGTAATTGAAGATGTGAGTAAAGAGAAGATGATGTTTTATCTTCTACAAATATACTCTAATCCTGTAAGAACAAAATATGGGAAACCGATCATAGATACCTTTAATTTAGAATAAAATGGACGACCACCCCCCCTCCGAGAAAAAAATCAAGTTTTTAATCATCAGATTCAGTTCTATTGGTGATATTGTATTGACAACACCTATCATCAGAGCTATTTCGGAACAAATCCCAAATACAGAGATTCACTACTTAGTGAAAAAAGAGTACAAGATTGTGGTTGAATCTAATCCATATCTTTCCAAAATTTTTACTTATCATAAAAAAGATAAGGACCTTATGAATCAACTTCATGCGGAAAACTACGATTATGTAATTGATTTACATAAGAATCGAAAATCTAATATGGTATTATCCCATCTAAACAAAAAAACTTTTACTTACGATAAATTAAATTTTAGAAAGTGGATTCTTGTCAATTTAAAAATTCAGACCTTACCCGCTCAACATATTGTTGATCGCTATTTTGAATCTATTGCGTCACTGGGTGTTATAAACGATCAAAAAGGGCTCGATTTTATCATTCCTGAAGATAAAAAGTTTGATTTTGATGATCTTCCTGCTGTTTTTGAAGATGGATACGTTGCTGTTACGTTGGGGAGCAATCATGGTACGAAAAGAATCCCTTCTGAAAAAATTATTGAAATCAGCAAAATCATTCATAAACCTGTCATTTTATTGGGTGGCAAAGATGTAAAAAATGAAGGAGAATGGATTGCCTCTAACGTTAACGATCGTATTTTCAATTTTTGTGGAACACTAAACCTATTTCAATCTGCCTCGATTATTCAAAATTGTAGTTGTTTATTAGCCTGCGATACAGGATTGATGCATATTGGTGCTGCATTGAAAATCCCGATAGCCGTGATGTGGGGCAATACAGTTCCGGAATTTGGGATGTTTCCTTATCTCCCTGAAAATCCTCATTTATTCAGAAATTTTGAAAATACAACTCTACATTGCAGACCTTGTTCCAAACTGGGATATAATAAATGTCCAAGAAAACATTTTAAATGTATGCAATCTTTAGATACTCAAGAGATTGCCGACTGGATCAATCAATTCTAGTATGAAAAGAACAGGATTTTTTATTTGGATTATCATCACGCTTGTGGCAAACCAACTTTGTGGTCAAAGTTCAGGTTTAATCGATTCGTCAGGTGTTTTTAGATGGCAATACCACAGATCAATATACAAAAATGCAGAGGATACCACCACTGCTGTTGTTGTGATCGTATTCATCAATGGAGCTAAACCCTCTGCAATCACATACCGACAAGAGATTAAGAACAGTTCATTAAAATGGTTAGAAAAAGATGGAGGGATAACTCATCAGGATGGTTATGTCAAAGTCATTACAACACGTTTGGATCCCAACGAAGCTGTTGTTTGGCGATACACCATTAAAAACCAACTTTTAAACCATGATGGATCAATAGATGTTGAAGAGGGAGCCATTCTTATCATGGACTCGCGTTATCAAGTTAAAAAAGAGAAATTTGCTGAACAGAAAGTAAAGTAAATCCTTGGAGAAATTCTATTAGAAATCAAAAATATATTAAAAAACATATTGCTAATGAATGGTGTTTCCTAAAAACGATCCTAATTTTTTCTCCCCATTATTTGGGATCTCCCCTCTCCTATTTCCCTATTTATAGTGAGTTTAGGGTTAAATCGTTTTTTGTATTTTTGCATACCTGTTTGAAAAGAATGGATTTCAAACCTTTTGAATGATTAAATAAAATAACATGAAAAAACATATTGCTGCTACACCAATTGATTCGAATCCTCTTTCTGGGGAAGCGCTATTATTGTCGGATATTAAACCTGGTGATAAATGTTTGATTATTAAGGTTTTAGGATATGGTGCCTTTCGAAAGCGGATTACGGAGATGGGTTTTGTTAAGGGTAAAATCGTTTCGGTTGTTAAAAATGCACCATTAATGGATCCTGTTGAATATAATATTATGGGATATAATGTTTCTTTAAGAAAAAATGAAGCTCGTATGGTGATTGTTATTCCAATTCATGACGATATTCCAGAGATGCAAAATCATTTTAACGGGACGACAGACGGAGCAAGAAGGTTTCAAAAATTAGTAGATAAAGGGCAGTTTATCCATGTTGCCTTAGTTGGGAATCCAAATTGTGGAAAGACAACCCTTTTTAATCATGCATCAGGATCTCATGAACGAGTTGGGAACTACAGTGGTGTCACCATTGAATCTAAATCAGCATCATTAAACAGATTTGGGTATCGATTTGATATTGTTGATTTACCAGGGACTTACTCCATTACGGATTACACTCCTGAAGAGTTGTATGTGAGGGATCATATTTTGCAAAAGATGCCGGATGTAGTTGTTAATATTATTGATGCATCCAATCTGGAGCGTAATTTATATTTAACAACACAGTTGATCGACATGAATATCAAGGTGGTGATTGCTTTGAATATGTTTGATGAATTGGAGAAACAAGATGTTCAGTTTGATTATGACGCTTTTGGCAAAATGATCGGGATTCCTGTTGTTCCGACGGTAGCTTCAAAAGGAAAAGGGATTGATGAGCTTTTCCGTAAAATCATTGATGTTTATGAGGACAACGACCCCAGTGTTCGTCACATTCATATTCATTACGGAGAGATGATTGAGAGTGGCATCAAGGAGATTCAGGAGCACGTTCGAAAAAATAGTGTAATTACAGACCAATACTCGTCCCGGTTTATTGCTATAAAGCTCATTGAAAAAGATACGACAACGCTTCAATTACTAAGCAATATGTCCAATTTTTCTGAAATTGAAAAAACGACACAAAAGGTGATTCAAAAATTGGAAGAGGAGTTTGCGGAATCCACAGAAACAACAATTACTGATGCCAAATATGGATTTATTGATGGTGCATTGAGAGAAACCATGAAGAAGAAAAAGAAAACACATGGAAAAGTGCGTCATTTAGATGATATTCTTACCCATCGATTCTGGGGGTTCCCCATTTTTATGGTTTTTATATTCCTCATGTTTCAAGCTACCTTCGTATTAGGGAGTTATCCTATGAACTGGATTGAATCGGGGGTTGCCTTTTTGAGTGATTTTCTTAAAAACAGCATGGCTGAAACTGCTTTTAGAGATCTTTTAATAGATGGTATCATAGGAGGTGTTGGGGGTGTTATTGTTTTTCTTCCAAACATCTTGATTCTGTTTTTCTTCATCTCCTTTATGGAGGATTCTGGTTATATGGCTCGTACCGCATTTATTATGGACAAACTGATGCACCTCATCGGATTGCATGGAAAATCGTTTATTCCGTTAATTATGGGGTTTGGTTGTAATGTTCCGGCAATCATGGCAACTCGAACACTCGAAAATAAAAATGACCGACTCCTGACCATGATGATCATCCCGTTTATGTCATGCAGTGCTCGTTTACCGGTTTATATTTTATTGATCTCTGCTTTTTTCCCATCACATCAAGGGTTGATACTCTTCTCCATTTATCTCATTGGGGTGTTATTATCTATTATCGTAGCCTTGTTTATGAAAAAAGTTGCATTCTCCAAAAAAGAGGTTCCATTTGTAATGGAGTTACCACCATACAGAATTCCCACTTTAAAAAACACCATGCTACACATGTGGTTTAAAGCCAGACAATATCTCAAAAAGATGGGTACTGTTATTTTAGTTGCATCCGTAGTCATCTGGGCATTAGGCTATTTCCCAACAAATATCCGTTTTTCTAAAAATTATGATGAACTAATAACTCTAGTTGAACAAAATGGTGGATGGAATGAACAAACTAAAGCAGAGCAGATTAAGATACTGGAATTGGAAAAAGAGTCTGAAAGACAAGAAAAATCATATATAGGACAAATTGGACATTGGATGGAACCTGTCATTGCCCCTTTAGGTTTTGACTGGAAAATGGGGGTTAGTATCTTTACGGGATTAGCCGCCAAAGAGATTGTAGTAAGCACAATGGGTGTTTTGTATCATGCAGACTTAGAGGCTGATGAGAATACGAGTAGCTTGATTAAAGGACTTCAAAATCAAGAACATCAATCCGGTAAACTAAAAGGACAAAAAGTGTTTACCCCACTGGTTGCTTTTGGGTTCATTTTGTTTGTTCTGATCTATTTTCCTTGTATTGCAGTAATTGCTGCTGTAAGGAAGGAGTCCAATCGGAAATGGGCTTTAATCCTAACTACATACACGACCGTTTTGGCATGGATTGTATCCTTTTTGGTATATCAAATTGGCTCCCTCTTTTAAACTTTTGATATTTTAAAAAAAATAATTATCTTTGCAGTTGGTTTGTTTCTATATGTAACTATACGGAACAAATCAACACCGCACGTTTACGTGTAATAACTTAAGAATCGAAGATGGAGCTAAGTATCTTATTAAAGGGGATTTTCCTGGGACTGTGTGTTGCCGTTCCTGTTGGGCCGATAGGTATTTTATGCATCAATAGAACTATTAACAAAGGATATTTTTCTGGAGTTGTCTCTGGTTTAGGCGCTACTACAGCGGATTTTCTATACGGAATTGTTGCAGGATTGGGTGTAACTG
>JAEWUL010000172.1 GCA_023459435.1 Bacteroidota bacterium | reverse complement strand
ACCGATCCTTGGACACGGACCCCAAAAAAATCATTTCTATGACTTACAACTCTATTCTGAGAATGAATATGTGCTGATGTTGTGGCGGTATGGTCTGATCGGATTATTGATTTATATGTTCATCTATCTGATTCCTCTCAAAAACGCCCTAAAACGAGCCCGTTCCGAGATAGAATCTAAAAATGTGGTGTTGCTGATCGCTCTTTTTATGATTGCTTCCATTACCAATGTGCCACTATCAAACACAATGCTTTCACCATTGTTTTTTATGATGATGGGATTTTATTATTCCAATTATAAAGATTATTCTGATTTGGTATGGTTAAATCGATTGAAAAATAAATGGTTAAAAAATAAAATACATGAACAATAAACTTTTTCGATCGATTCAATATCGTATAAGACGTTTTTTTGCAGGGCTGAGTAAACCTACTATGATTTACGGATATAGATCCCATAATGGTGTTTATTTAAAGGATACAAGGATCAGCACTTCCACTGCCATCGTTTCACCTGAAAATCTGGATATAGCAGATCATGTTTTTGTGGGTCATTTTAATTTCATTGAAGCGAGCAACCGGATTACGATAGGGGAGGGGGTTCAGATAACCAATTTTGTGAGCATCACTTCCCATTCCAGTCATAATGCGATTAGATTATATGGAAAAGCATACCGAAGAACGACCAAGGATATTGCCTACGTAAAAGGTTCCATTGTTATTGGTTCCTATACTTTTGTGGGTCCGCATACATTAATTTTACCCGGAACCACTATAGGAAAGGGGTGTGTCATTTCTGCATATAGCAAAGTGAGTGGAACTTTTCCCGATTATTCCATTATCACCGGAAATCCGGCGAAAGTGGTGGGTACAACTCGAAAAATCGATCAGGCTATGCTGGAAAAGTATCCTGAACTGAAAGATAGATATTACGATCAGGATTCTTTGTAATATGGGACAATGGCTTAATACGAAGTTCAATTCAGAATTTGCACGCAATTCCCTAACAATTTTTTCAGGAAATGTGATCGCTCAAGCGATCCCTTTTTTGGCAGAACCATTATTAGCCCGACTGTATCAACCTAAAGATTTTGCTGTTTTAGCGGTGTACCTCTCCGTGGCAAACCTATTCTCCATCATCGCAACAGCACGTTATGAGCTGGCAATCATGCTCCCTAAAGAGGATCGACAAGCGGTTAACGTTTTAGGATTATCGGTCTTGATCAGTTTTATGGTGAGTGCCGTTTCTTTTTTGATAATTTTACTTTTTAATGCTAAAATCTGCAAAATACTTCATAATGAGGATGTGTCATCCTATTTGTATCTGGTCCCCCTTTCGGTTTTATCAGTTGCCTGGTACCAGATATTCAATTACTGGAATTCCAGAAAGAAACGGTTTAAAAATGTGATGTTTTCAAAAACAACCCAAAGTGTTTCCACTGTTGCTGTGAATCTGGGTTTTGCAATACGTTCCCTTGGTCTTGTTCTGGGGCAGTTTCTGGGATTCCTCTTTGGTAGTTTTGTTTTGGTTTTTGTGTTCTGGAGGAAGGATAAAGATAAACTGGGCATGATTACACGTAGGGAGATGAAAGAGGTCGCTCTTCAATATCAGGATTTTCCCAAGATTAATACCATACATGCCTTTTTTGATGTATTAAAACAGAGTGGGGAGGTGTTTCTACTTTCCTTTTTCTATTTGAAAGAGAATGTGGGGCTCCATTCCAGAACATTAAGACTCCTATTTGCCCCCTCATCTATGATTGGAAGTGCTGTTGGACAGGTTTTTTACCAGAAAGCATCTGAAACATATATGAATGGAGGAGATCTAAGAACCCTGCTGTTGAAAGTGCTTAAAATAATGGCTCTCATTGCTTTACCAGTTTTTACGCTGGTTGCTTTTTTTGGAGATGATCTATTTGCCTGGTTTCTGGGTGAACCATACAGAATGGCCGGTTATTACGGTAGATTTCTTGCCCCATGGCTTTTCTTTAACTTTATCACCATGCCTGTTTCTCAAATCCCTTTGATTGTATCCAAACAAAAAACAGCCTTTTTATTCAGTTTGTTTGGTCATTCATTGTATCTTGCCGCTGTGTTCATTGGGGGTTTGTATCATAATATTCTTCTGGGATTCACTCTTTTGAGCATTTTCTCCTCCTTATATTATATTTTTATTATTTGGTGGTTTGTCAAAATATCTAACAATAAAAAACCTCTTGCCCTATGAAAAAATTATTGTTAATAGGCTCTAACTGTGTCCATACCTATAACTTTTTCCATCTGGTAAAACGCTACTTTGATCAGGTGGTAATGGTTACAGATGAACAACATGACATCATGGATGCAAAGATCTCCAATTCCTATTTCGTTGATTCATCTCTCCATAAAAGGAGTAATTATTTTAAAGCTATAAAAACGTATACAGAGATCCTGAAAAATGAGAAGCCAGATATAATTCATATTCAGCAGATTAGCACCTATTCCTATTTGTTGTTAAGAGCATTAAAAAGATCTAATCTCAAAATCCCTGTTGTTTTAACTACCTGGGGCAGCGATGTGCTCCTTTTACCTCATAAAGGATGGATTTTTAAGAAAATGGTACAGTATGTTCTCCGTCATTGTGATCGATTTACGACAGATGCTCAATTTGTTGCGGATAAAATGGATATGCTGGCGCATAAAAAACTACAGACTGTCATTGCCAATTTTGGAATCAACATTGTGGATATTGAGATTGAGAAGGAGAATATCATATACTCCAATCGTTTACATAAACCGCTCTACAGAATTGATAAGATCCTTCATGCATTTCATAAATTTGTCCAGCATCATCCCGATTGGAAACTGGTCATAGGAGCCACAGGAACAGAAACAGATGCTTTAAAAGCGTTGACACAACAACTTCAATTAGAGCCTTCTGTTACCTTTATCGGATGGGTTGACGCAACCATCAATTCCAAAATGTACGCTAAATCAAAGATTTGGGTATCGATTCCGGAAAGTGATGCTACATCCATTAGTTTGCTGGAAGCGATGAGTTTAGGGTGTATCCCCATTGTGGTTGATTTGCCAGCCAATAGGGAATGGATTCAACAGGGTAAAAACGGAATTATTGTTGAGGATATTGACTCAGACTTTCTTGAAGAAGCATTAACCCTCCCTTTTGAAGATATTGCTCAGATCAATGAACAGATCATTCGCGAAAAAGGGACTAAAGAGGTAAACCGCACACTGTTTTTCGAAATATATGATCAACTGTTAATGCGTTAACACTATAATTCATTAGCTCATTTGCTCATTTACGAATTTGCTAATTTGCTAATTCCTTTCGCCTTTCGCCCTTCGCCTTTCGCCTTTTTTTTTGTATCTTTGCAAGTTAATTGTGTAATGATGGTACAAACCCTGTTTGAAAGTTTTAAACATGCGAATATCCTTGTAATTGGGGATGTTATGATTGATGCTTATCTGAATGGTAAAGTGAATAGGATCTCCCCGGAGGCTCCGGTTCCCATTTTAAATGTCAAAGATCGGGATTATCGATTGGGTGGAGCCGCTAATGTGGCCTCTAACCTTAGAAAATTAGGTGCTAATCCCATCCTTTGTTCCGTAATAGGAAATGACGAAAAAGGGGCTCTTTTCGTTCAGAATCTTCAAAGTCAACAACTCGATACAATCGGAATCCTGAAATCTTCTGAGAGAAAAACGACTATCAAATACAGAATCATCGGAAATAGGATGCAAATGCTTCGTATTGATGAAGAGGATGAGTTTCCATTAACCATTAGCGAAAACGAGCTTTTTTTGAAAAATATCAAAACCATACTCGAAACCCAAAAAGTGGATGCGATCATTTTTGAAGATTACGATAAAGGGGTTTTGAATAAAGATAATATACAGCAAATCATACAGATAGCTGAACAGAAAGGGATTCCAACAGCAACAGATCCCAAAAAAAGAAATTTCCATTTTTATGATGGAGTAACTCTTTTCAAACCCAATCTCAAAGAGCTTTGTGATGCGCTACATCTCAATCAGGAAGAGATGAATCTGGACACCATACATGCTGCCGCTAAAAAATTTGCGGATCTGCATCATATTGGTTATGTGATGGTTACACTTTCAGAAAATGGGATCTCGATCTATGATGCTCAAAAGAATCTTTTCTTTCATCAGCCTGCTTTTCTAAGAGAAGTAAGCGATGTATCAGGTGCCGGCGATACCGTTATCTCTGTGGCTACTTTATGTCTTGCCCATAATCTGCCAGCTCCTGATATTGCCAAAATTTCCAATATCGCTGGTGGTATTGTATGTCAGTATGTGGGTGTTGTACCTATAGATCCTGATTTGCTTGCCAAAGAGATGGATGCCCTGTTTTATAACCATACTAAATCCTGATTCCTGACGTTAATATCTCATTTAGACACCTATGAAAAAGAGATCCATTATAATAACCCTTTTAGTTTTACTGATTTCAGTTAACCTTTACGGTCAGAAACGATTCGGAGTGCCTAACCTCCTTAAATATGATAAACAACGTTTTCATTTTGGTTTTTTAATTGGGTTTAATCAGTTTGACTTTTCGATCAGATCCAAAGCAAATCTGATGGAATATGATTCTTTAATGAAGATTTATACTACACCTCTGGCCGGTTTTAATCTCGGGATTGTTACCAACATGAGGCTGGGGGAGTATTTTGACCTCCGTTTTATCCCAGGTCTGGCTTTTGGTGATCGTGTTCTCAATTACTCTGTAAAATATCATGATGGGAGAGAGTATATTACCTATAAATATGTAGAATCTGTCTATATGGAATTCCCCCTACTGGTGAAGTTTAAATCCTCCAGAATGCATAATGTCAGAGTATACGTAATAGGGGGTGCTCAATATAGTCGGGATTTGGTTTCCAATGCTCGTAAACAGGCTTCCAATCCCCGGGAAGTATACGTGAAGATCTACCCCAATGATTTTCAGGCACAAGCCGGTTTCGGATTTGACTTCTATATGACTTATTTTAAGTTTTCCACAGAGTTCAAAATGTCTTTCGGATTAAATAATCTCCTAAAAGTGGAACCCAATATGTATGCTACCAGTGTGACCGATTTGAGGTCCAGAATGGTGCAGATATCATTCCTTTTTGAATAAATGTAACAAAAATAAATATTTAATTACTAACAGATTATGGCAAATAACGACGATCTCTTTAAACAAATTATCTCTCACGCTAAAGAATATGGTTTTATATTCCCTTCCAGCGAAATATATGACGGATTGAGCGCAGTTTACGATTATGCACAGTTAGGAGTGGAATTAAAAAATAATATCAAACAATACTGGTGGAAATCAATGGTTCAATACAACGAAAATATTGTTGGTATTGATAGTGCGATCTTTATGCACCCAACCATTTGGAAAGCTTCCGGCCATGTGGATGCATTCAATGACCCATTGATCGATAACAAAGATTCTAAAAAAAGATACCGCGCAGATCTCCTTATCGAAGATCATCTTCAAAAACTAGAAGATAAAATCAATAAGGAGATCGAAAAAGCCAAAAAGAAATTTGATAATTTTGATGAGGTGTTGTTCAGACAAACAAACCCAAATATTCTTAGAAATCAAGAAAAGATCGACCAGATTTCTCAACGTTTTGCAGAACTTATGAATCAAACTGATTTGGTGGGAATCAAATCACTGATCGAAGAACTGGAGATTGCATGCCCCATTTCAGGTTCTAAAAACTGGACGGATGTTCGTCAATTTAATTTGATGTTTTCTACACAAATGGGCTCCGTAGCTGAAGGTGCCGATACCATTTATCTTCGTCCTGAAACTGCTCAGGGGATATTCGTTAACTTTATCAATGTGTACAAAACCGGTAGAATGAAAATTCCATTCGGAATTGCACAAATAGGGAAAGCATTTAGAAATGAGATTGTTG
>JAEWUL010000171.1 GCA_023459435.1 Bacteroidota bacterium | reverse complement strand
GCCCATAATATGGCTTTTGATGAAAAGATTATGGGCGCTGAGTTCCTCCGAAACAACATGAGAAATATCATTGCTGAAAAAAGGAAGATCTGCACTATGGAATCAACAGTAGAATTTTGCGATATTCCGGGTCAATATGGTCCCAAATGGCCCAAGTTAAGTGAACTACACTATAAATTATTCCATACCGGTTTTGATGAAGCCCACAATGCAGCTGTCGATATTTGGGCTACTGCAAAGTGCTTTTGGGAACTAAAAGATCGGAAATTAATTTAACAGGCCAAAGGCGAAAGGCAAATAATAAGCACAATTATGAAAATGACCACTTTTTTGGATATGGACCCTCAATTTTCGGAATTGGAACAGGCACAATATGTATTATTGCCGGTTCCATACGATAAAACCAGCACCTTTCAAAAGGGGGCTGACAAGGGACCGCAGGCGATTTTAGATGCATCTGACAGTATTGAGTTGTATGATGTAGTGACTGATAATGAAGCATATAGTGCCGGAATTTATACCGATAATTTTCAGTACAACTTTGACACCCCGGAGGATATGGTTCAATCGGTTTATGATCGGGTGAAATATTTTTTGAATCAGAAGAAAACAGTTGCTTTGTTAGGTGGTGAACATTCCATTTCAATTGGTGCGATCAAAGCATTTAGTGAAAAATACCATCAACTATCTGTTCTTCAAATAGATGCACATGCTGATTTACGGGAAGAGTATCATGATTCCCCTTACAATCATGCCTGTGTGATGAGAAGAGCGCAGGAGTACGCCAATGTGGTTCAGGTTGGGATCCGTAATGTATGTTCTGAAGAGAGGGAGTACATCGTTCCGGAGAACATGTTCTATGCACATGAAATTAAGAAAAACCCTAATTGGATTGATCAGATTATCAACAAGTTATCCGATTATGTATATCTAACCATCGATTTGGATGGTTTTGATCCATCGGTTGTGCCCGCTACCGGCACTCCACTCCCCGGCGGGTTAAGCTGGTATGAGGTCAACGATCTGTTAGAAAAGCTATTTACCCATAGAAAAGTGGTGGCTTTTGATGTGGTTGAATTGTGTCCCCAACAGGATGACAAAACCTCTGATGTACTTGCGGCAGTGTTGGTTTACCGGATTATTTCGTGGATGGAGAAACTGCGGACGAAGGAATAAGGACAAAGAGCTGTCAGCTTTCAGCTATATCAGATTTTTTTCTCCATTCCGAGGACAACGGCATTGAACCAGTCTAAGAAGATCCGATAGAACGCTTTACGATAGACTTTTT
The DNA here is from genome assembly GCA_023459435.1 of Bacteroidota bacterium. Classification (GTDB taxonomy): domain Bacteria; phylum Bacteroidota; class Bacteroidia; order Bacteroidales; family WCHB1-69; genus UBA5429. The sequence goes on along the minus strand of JAEWUL010000171.1, from coordinate 14,566 downwards.
TAAAAATATACTTGTCCGCTTCAATATTTCTCTGAATCACCGTTGGTTCGCGGAGTGGCATGATGTTAGCGGTTTCTTTCATCAGATGACGGATCCGTTTTTTTCTATTTTTTAATCCCACATTTTTGACCAGATTGACATTTGGGTTTACGCACAATCCATCATGTGCCCAGATATGAAAATTGTACTGGTATTCCCAGTAGTCCAGCTTGTATTTTTTCAAACTGTTATAAACCCGCATCCAGTATACCTTCTCTTTCAGTCTGGTTGCATATTTGGTAATGATCTCCTCCACATTGGTATCTTCCAGTTCGGTCATTTTAAGGTCAAAATATTTCCATGTTCGTTTCCATGTAGCGAAACCCCAGGAGAAGGCATAAGCAGAGAAGAAATAGGAATAATGATCCCCTTTTATTCTTTTATGTAAGAAGTTAGCTCCAATATGCATGATTTGGGGTGTATTTCGGTACTTGTCGAGCATATACTCACAGTAATGGAAAAAATCAACGTTAGGGATCGTGTCGTCAAATAAAACAATACCCTCCTCTTCCTGTTCAAAAAACCAGGAGATCGCCTGATGGATCATTTTGGATTTCCCGATATGTTCCTCTTTAAAAAGTGTTTTCAGATTACATTCCCATTCAGGCATAATAACTGATCTGGCTCTTAAACAGTTGACATAATCGAGTTTCTGTTTAGTGTTTGCTCCATCAGCAGCTACATAGAGCTTACTTGGTTTAACTTGTTTTACAGCCTGAAAGAGAGCATGTGTTTCATCAACACGATTGTAAATCACTAATAAAACGGGGACTTGAAACATATCCAATAATTTTTGTTCACAAAAATAATAAAAAATCGATCATCATCAAAGTTTCCTGTTAACCTCCATTATGGTGTTATCCACGCCATAATAGTGTCCAAAAAACTCCTTCACAACAATTCTCAAGAGGGTATATGCCGGAACGGCAAAAATCATTCCAAAAATTCCTCCAATTTGAGCAGCAATCAGAATTACAACAAAAATCTCAACGGGGTGCGCTTTTACACTTTTCCCGTAGATAATGGGTTGTAATACAAAACCGTCAATCAGATTTGCCACACCAAATGCGATCATCACTTTGATCACAGATGAAGTTAAAAGTGTACTTTCAGGGGAGGAAGGGAGTAAGGTTGTAATGGTCATAATAATACTCAAACCAACACCAATAAGTGGGCCTAAATATGGGATTATGTTGAGCAACCCACCAATAACCCCTATCAAAAATGGATTAGGAATCCCCATAAAATAGCAAAGGAGTCCCTCAATTAAACCCATAATGGTCATTTCTAAAAAGACACCTGTAAAATAACGGATTAAAGGAGGTTTACTGGTATCTAATATTTTATGATAACTTTCCCTATAGGTGATTGGGATCGTTTTTTCAACAGTTTTAAAGAAAATGGATTTGTCTTTTAAGGAATAGAAAGTAAGAAATGTAACAGAAAAGACAGCAATAAACAAGGTAGATGCAAAAGAAAAGAGATTTCCAGCGATGTTTTGGATTTCAATACTATGAAGAATAGCCGCGAACTGGTCTGCTAAAATGGTACTTAAACTTTCATTTTGATTTAACATCCCGTACTCTTTCAATAAATCTTCTACTGAACACAGCCAAATCTGAATCTCATTGGTAAACAACTCCGGATTAATGGATGAGATCAACAGCAATTCTCTGCTAACAAGAGGAACGATTAAGATTACAATGGAAAAAATAAGACCCATTATAGCGAGTAGCGTGATTCCTGCTGCCAGTGATCGGGGTATTTTTTTCCCTTTTATAGAGATTTTCTCTAATAATTTCACCACTGGTGATCCAACAATGGAAAGTACCAGAGCCAGGAAAAAATAGATTACGATATCAATAAACATCCATCCAATAAACAGAAAGATGGTTAAGAAAATCAAAATGGTTAAAATTCGTTTTTCGTTCATAATTCTATGGATTGGTTTGACTCTGAATGGTTTTTCTATCTTTTTTCAGCTCCTCAAGATTTTTTCTACCATAAAACTCCTGTTTATAGATTAACCCAACACCACCCCCCTGAGTTGGCCGGGAAAGATTTTGGTAAAAATCATTTAACATGGTTTGATCATTAAAATAAAACAACCTTAAAATCCAGTTTCCCTCTTTATTGATCAAATATTCAAAACTAACATCCCCAATAAAATTGCTGTTGGCTGTTTGCTGGGTCAAACTCTCCGCATATCCTAAACGTGTTTTTACTCGGATCCGATCGTTATAAAAAGGTTTATCAACATCGAGGGAATATTCCTTAAAATATTGGTTTGCGGAAAGGACATTCAGGTTCATATCCACAAATTTGATCTCTTGTAAAACCATATTGCTTATGGTAGATGCCAATACCTGCATGCTGGCATCAACAGCCTGTACGTCAGTTAGTTCTGTTGTAGTTGAATAAAAAGTTCCCAAATAAACCAACGAGAAAAACTGAAGTAGATTGTTTTGACTATCTGTTGTATCGAGAACAGAAAACACTTGTTTCTCCTCTTCACTGGTTAATTTTGGAAATCCAAATGAAAATGAGGGTTGTGGATTCATTAAATCACCAGATAACGACAGATATGCATTCACTTGTGTTTTATTTACTTCAATATCTTCACTGAGTGTTTTCAAAGATACTGTTCTTGGGTATAATGCCGTTAATGATATGGTTGAAGATTTAATGGGGCCTACAAAGTTGATATTTCCACCCTCCATTAGATCAAATTTTCTAGGGAGTAAATTTTTGAGTGACATACTAAACGTACCTGACAATAAATCGAGCCGCCCATCCATATTAAGGGCATCAGATTTTGAGTTGTAGGTCAATCTGATTTTTCCATTGGTTTTACAATCCAAAACCCCATCGATAGGATCTAGATCAATCCTTACATCAGCATCTCTATTCACATCAAATACTAAATCAAAATCCATTTCAAAAGGGGAATCTATCATTTTTGGTTTATCCATCAAGATGTTTTGGGTAGGTGTAATAAACCGGATTCCTCTATCCTCGTAAGAAGTGCTGGCATAAGATATCGGAAATCCGACTAAAGTACCCGGCAACGATTTGAGATTATCTCCTGAAAAGGTAAGTTTTTTAGTATCTCCAAAAATCCGGATAATTCCAGACGCAAAAGCATCCCCATAAAAATAGGTGTCTGTTTTTTTTACCCTGCTCATTGCGAGTATCCTTTGTGTTTCGATATTCAGATTGACATTAAAAGTACTGAAATTATGATGATACACATACCCGTCAACGGTGGCCTTATTGTTAAATTTATCAGTTACCTGAATGTTATCAAAAGAGATCCCTTTGGAGTCAAATTTTATTAGTTGATCTTTGATTTTATAAATGGTATTCAAAGGTGCAATTCCTAAAAGCGCCTCTTTGATATGAACAATTCCATCGAAATAGAGGGAATCTGGATTTGCAATAAAAGAGAGTTCCCCCGAAGCAACACCAGATACATGATTACTAAATGAAGCCAGAAACGGGGATAAAAAACCTATCCTTACCGTATCGATATCCCCAATTATTCGCAACTCCTTCAATGGACTGATATAGGTTCCCCTTAAATCTGCCAGTTTAATTCTTCCTTTTTCAAAATTCAGAATATTATATTGCTCGATTTTTCCTAGTTTCTGTATTGTATCCTGAACAAAAAGACCACCAAAGAACACGGGGGAACCGGTTACAGGAGCTTCTGCAAATACAAAAAGGGTTCCTAACTCCTCTTCATTAAACTCAAAATTCTCAAAATAAGATTTCCCAATCAGGGTTGAATGGTCTTGTCTGGACTGATAAGTCATCAGAGCAGACATATTTCCATCAAGATGAATGTTGATCTGAGATGTGATTGCATTGATCAATGACACATCAAAATTTTCAATTTTTAAATCGAGATCTTCATCATTAGAGTTTGAATAGGCTCCGTTTACTTCAATTTTTCCTAATTTGGAAACGAGAACCAGATCCTCAATTTTAATTTTATCTTTTTGAAAATGAACCTCATTTTTTCCTATTACGCTCCAAATGGATTCTCTTAAAAATACTTGAGCATCCATGATTTTAACGTAGAGATCCTCTTTTTTGGAAAAATCTGCATACCCCGTGAGTTTAGAGCTGTTTTTTAAGTTTAAGGTATCCGGACTCACAAATGCCAAATTGAATTGTACCACCTGGTTTTTAATTGCAGTACTGAGATTGATATGTCTAAAATCCCAATCCGATTTAGATCGAAATATAATTGCTGAATCGGCATTTAAGGTCAGATTAAAGTTTTGATTCTCTTCCATTTTCCCCTTCACATTGATATTTACAATCCTATATTGATTTTCCCATCTAATTCTTCCGGATTTAATATCGATAGAATCTAAACTCCTGGTTTGTCCGATATATAGATCCACCGTTGAGTTCTGGGCAATTCTTAATCCGGGAACAAAGATATCCATGAATCTTCTGGTAGAGAATGTTTCTAAAGAGAGCGACAAAAAATGGGCTGGTTCTATTTCATCCGTTGTAATATTATTCAGTTTTTCAACATATTCAGGGAATAATGAAGGGAAATAGTAGGCTGCAATCTGTACCAATGAATCCCCCAGCTCGTCCAATCTGTAATTGGTAGTCAGATTAGCATTTAAGATATTCCCTTTTAGAATAAACTTTCTAACATCTTCGGGTAAATAGATGGAGTTGAGCCTCAACCAGTCGCATGTTGCTGTGTCATTTTTACTGAGGATCATCAGTTTATTTAATCCGATAAATCCTGTAAAATTCTGGAGTGTGCTCCCTTTTATCTCTGCATCTAAACTATTAACTGACAATGTTAAATCAGGTTTTTTTCGGGCATACTGTACCAGATAATCTAACAGATCCGGTTTTAAGGTATCTATGGGGTATGGATAATTCTTAAACACTTCTCCGTAAGCCCATTTATTCAATTGAATGTTTGTTTTATAACGGGGTAATGACTCTTTTAAATTTACCCAACCTTCAAAATCAAAATCGATATTCTGATCATTGATCATCACGTTGGCAAAATAGTTGTTTTCTTCATAACGGGCATCAAACACAATATTAGTAGCTGGATATGCACATAAATCAAATTGTTTCAGATTCCCTTTTACATTTGCTTTTAACGAAGGGATAAATGGTTGATCAGCAAAGAATGGGGCTGCAGTACCGGTAAACTGAAAATCCCCGTTTACAAATCCCAGGTGTTTCGTATCCTGAAGCAATTTACCGAGATTAAAATCTTTGGTATTAATAGCTCCTATAAAATCCATTAAAGAACTATTAGGTGAAGTTTTCAGAAAAACAGATGCATTTCCTATGGGGGTTTTACAGTTCAGATTCGTATTGAAATAATTGATAGTTCCCTGAAAACCTCCGGTAACGGAAGCTGTTCCTATCCGGGTTATCATCTCAGGCAACATCATTTGGGTTCCTCCCGGCAAATAAAACTGATTCAACTCGCTCAATAACAAGCTGGAATGTTGAATTTGAAAATCGTAAGAGCTGTTTTTAAAATCCAATATGTTGAAAAAAGAGAAATCTCCAGAGATAAATGAAGCGAGTTTATATTTCATATAACAATGGGAAATGGTGAGTGCATTTAAAGGACCCTCCCCTTTGCCGTTCATAATGATGCTATTGTGCATACCCTCAATGGCAGGAGCAAAACAAGCAATATCATCCATATGAACGGTTGAACTTTTAACATCTACATCAAATCTGATTTTATTAAAAAAATCTGAATAATCTTTGTATTGATTATATCGGAATGCAAAATCGAGGTTTGCCTTGCTCTTATCTGTTGTGAATGAACAATTTGAAACCAATAACTCATTGCTGTTGATCTTAAAATCTCCTTTGAATGTCCTAATTTTAAATCCTGTATATTGTTCAGTGGATACTTGTTGAATCTGACAAGACACTTCAGGACCATTCACCAAGAAATTGTGTATCGAAGCATTTATATTTTTAAATTCAAAGAATCCATAATCGATAGTATGGTCATTTTTATAAGATCTCGTATTGTCATTAATCACTGCAAAACGTCCATTGATCATAGTGATCTCTTTCAAATGTAATACAAAAGTTTCTGTAGAAGAACTTTCGCCAAAATGGGTTACCCAAAGGTTCAAATTAACAACATCTTCCCCTTTATAAGTTCTAAGTATTAAATCTGGATTTTTTAAAACGATATCTTTCAGATAGATAGAATTGAGAGAAAATTTTTTAACATTCAATTTCCCGGACACTTCCTGTGCTGAAATCATATTGTTCCCATGGTGATCCTGAATAACAACCCCCTTCGCCTTGATTCTGAATGTGGGTGTGATGTAAATTTTTTGGATATCAAAATTTGATTTTGTTGCTTTAGATATAGAGGAAGTCACCCTGTCAATGATCAGTTTTTGTGTTGGAGGGGTAAAAACAAATAAAACAATCAATAAATCAAGCGCAACAAAAATGAGCAGGATCTTAAGAAAGATTTGCAGTATTTTTTTCGTAATTTTGCGCATCATAAAAAATTATAATAACATGTCAACATACATTTTAGGCATCGAATCCTCCTGTGATGATACTTCAGCTGCTGTTATTGAGGATACTACCATATTGTCTAACGTTATTGCTGGTCAAAAAGTACACGCCGAATTTGGTGGTGTGGTACCTGAACTAGCATCCCGCGCTCATCAGCAAAATATCATTCCAGTCGTCGATACAGCTCTAAAACGTGCAAAGATAAACAAAAAACAAATATCAGCAATCGCATATACCAATGGCCCCGGACTTTTAGGCTCATTATTAGTGGGTAGTTCGTTTGCAAAAGCACTTTCATTAAGTTTAGATATCCCCGTTATCATTGTCGATCATCTCCAAGCTCACGTTTTAGCTAACTTTTTAGACTTCCCCAATGAGGCCAAAGTAAAACCTAAGTTTCCATTTTTATGCCTTACTGTTTCAGGCGGACATACCCAAATTTTAGAGGTTAGGGACTATTTTGACATGAAAATCATTGGGAAAACCATTGATGATGCAGCCGGTGAAGCTTTTGACAAAGCGGCAAAAATTCTGGGGCTCCCTTATCCTGGTGGTCCGGTAATTGATAAATTAGCGCAAGATGGTGATCCTCAAAAATTTAAGTTCGCTCCCGCCAGATTGCCCGATCTGGATTTTAGCTTCAGTGGTCTTAAAACCTCTTTTCTTTACTTTTTAAGAGATCAGTTGAAGGAGAATCCAAGTTTTATTGATGAAAACATCAACGACCTGGCAGCTTCCATTCAATATGCTATTGTAAAATCACTCACAGATAAAATGGAGCTTGCTCTTCAACAAACTTCATTTACCAATTTCGCTTTATCAGGTGGTGTTGCAGCCAATTCAGCCTTAAGAAATGCAATGGTCCAACTTTCAGAAAAATACCACAAAAAAGTTTGTATCCCCCCCTTATCATTAACAACCGATAATGCTGCTATGATCGCTGTGTGTGGCTATTTTAAGTATCTGCAGGGTGCGTTTTCAGATTTAACAAATGTTCCATACTCCTCAATCAAATAGAGATGTTCACCGTATATACAGCTTCTGCAGGTTCAGGCAAAACATCCAGACTGGTGGTGGAATACCTCTCCCTGGCACTCCCAGCCCCCAAAAAATATAAACATATTTTAGCAATTACATTTACCAATAATGCAACTGCTGAAATGAAGAATAGAATACTGGAAGCCCTCAGAAGTTTTGCATTCCAACCCTACGAACAACTGAACGATTCTTTAAAAGCAACCTATAATGCCATCCGGTCAATTCTGGAAACCCAGGGATTGGATCTCCCTTTTGACATTTATATTAAAAAACAAGCGCTCCAACTGTTGCAAGAAATACTATACGATTATGATAACTTTGCCATCAGTACCATCGATGCTTTTTTTCAGAGAATTTTAAGAGCATTCTCTTTTGAACTAGGGTTAAATATGAACTATAATCTTGAGATTCAATTGGATGAACTATATGAACAAACCATTGATTTACTCCTTAATAAACTTTCCATCGACAATAAAGAGCTCTCCAAAAGAGTCCTTGGAGTGATTGAATCCAAAATTGAAAATACCGGTAAATGGAAAATTGAAAGGGAACTCACCGCCCTATTAAAAAACATCTTTAACGAAGATGCTTTTGAAGCCCTCAAAGAACTTAGTACCCAAAGCCATACTAAATTTGACATGGCAGCCTTACACGTCAATCAACTGAAAAAGAAAGTTCAAAAAGAACACGATGAGGCTATGGAAAAATACAGACAATTTATTGAAAAACATCAAATTGACACTGCCTTTTTCCTTAAAATAATATCCAAAATGGATGAACTAACGGCGGATTCCTTTCATGAAAAATTAGAAAAAAAATACAAAAAAGGGCTTCCTCACGAAATAGAAGCATTGATTTATGAACATCAAAACCATATTGCTCAAATTATTGAGACCTATGACAATTGTGTCAAAATCAATTTTTTGGGGAAAAACTGCTCTCAACTTGCGTTACTGATTGATATTAAAAGTGTTATTGATGAAATAAAAGAACAGGATAACCTATTCTACCTGACTGAAACCAACGGCACCATCTATGATCAGGTAAAAGATGAAGAGACTCCCTATATTTTTGAGAAGCTCGGTAATAAATACAGCTATTTTTTTCTGGATGAATTTCAGGATACTTCCAAAATGCAGTGGGAAAATATCCTGCCATTAATTAAAAATAGTTTAGCCGGATTCAATGATTTCAATGAGAAAGGAAAAACTTTTATTTTTGGTGATGTAAAACAAGCCATTTACCGTTTTCGGAATGGAGACTCCTCTTTGTTGTACCATCTGTCTCAATATGAATCATTTAAGAAAATGGTAAATCCTTATGCCATTGAGGGTGTTGATTATCAGTTGGAAAATCTGGGTAAAAATTACCGTTCTTCCAGAGCCATTGTTGATTTTAATAATCGCTTTTATTCTTTTTGGGTGCAACAAAATGATTTTTCAGATTTGGAACCATACTATAAAGATGTAAATCAAGCTATTGATGAATCAAAATCTAATGGAATGGTCTCGATCAGATTTAAAGATAAAACAGATTCTGATAATACCACAGAATACCTATTAACCGAAACATTAAAAACGATTCAGGAGATTATTGGAGAGGGGATCCCTTATGGTGAAATAGCAGTTCTGGTGAGTTCCAACGAGCTGGGTTCTGCTATGGGGGAATGGTTATCACAACACAATATTCCTGTGATCTCTTCTGATTCCTTACTACTATCTTCATCACAAGAGGTGATGGTGATCATATCATCGCTATACTACCTCATGAATCCTAAAAACAAAATGGCGAGGATGATTATTGGGCATTATGTGATACGATCATATCCTGACATGCAGGGGGATCTATTTCAAAGTCTCGATGATGAAACCTTATTTCATCAGTTTTTAGCACAATTTGAGATCCGTTTGTCATCAAAAGAGCTCATGGATACACCCCTCTTTACTTTAGTGAATAAGATCATTACGATTTTTAAAATCACAGAAAATGATCCGTTTGTTATTATGTTACTGGAAAATATCAATGCATTTGTGAAGAAATCGATCGGTAGTATTCCATTATTTCTGGATTGGTGGGAGCAAAAAAAGGAGAAGCTAACCTTAACATCCCCAGCCAAAATAAACGCAGTAACCATTACAACCATCCATAAAGCCAAAGGATTAGCGTACCCCATTGTGATACTTCCATTTACTCAATATAGTTATGCTAAAACCAAAAGCTACCATTGGGTCAAAGATAAAGATCAAATTACAGGATTGCCATACAGTTGGGTTTACCTCAAAAAAGGGGAAGTGCCTCATGATTATAAAGATCTGAATGACGATGAGCACCATTTCTCAACTTTAGATCAGATTAACAAACTATATGTGGCACACACCAGGCCTAAAGATAGATTATATCTCATCACACAAGGCAAACAAAAAGGGAACTATTCAAAATTATTAGATCGGTTTATCAATCAAAATATTACAGCAGAACAAACCGATTCAAACCGCTATTTCTATGATGGGGAAAGGTTTCTAACTCCGATCGAGAAGAAAACGATCCCGGAACCCATTCCTACCATGATGTACTCAACCGAAAAACATGTTGAAATGTCTAAAATATTTGTTTCCGATTTTAATTTAGATCCGCAATATCTGGCTTTTGATGCGCATAAAGCATGGAATGAGGAACAAGAACGGGGTATCTATGTGCACCAGTTTTTATCAGAATTAAAAAGATTTCCTGAAAAACAATCTGAAATTCAGCAATTACTTATGGATATTCCTGAAAAATACAACCATTATATTCAACAGTTATTGGAAAAATTGATCCTAGATGATGAGTATGCACCGTACTTCCAAAACCATTTGAATGTGCTGAACGAAACCAGTATTATTTCCACTGATGGTTCAATTTTGCGACCTGACCGTGTTATTTTTATGGATGATCAAGTGGTTGTAATTGATTACAAAACGGGCTCCCCTTCAGAAAAACATCAGGAACAGATTGATCTTTATTGTACCAAACTAAAAGAGATGGGCTATGAAAGTGTGAAGGGGAAACTGCTTTACTTGTGATCAAATCATCAAACAGGCTGTTAACTTTCCATGTTTTGGGAAGTCTTATAGTAATAATATGTATTTGAAAAATCCATTATAAAAAACTTCCAGTTTAAACACATAAAATGAACCCCATGAAAAAATTATCCATTATCCTTTTTCTAATATTGGTTTCCCCAATATTGATATTTGCACAATTTGAAAAAGTGCTTCCATCTGCCATCAAAAAAGCAACCATCTATCCTCAAGGTGCCCAACTGCAAAATGAGGTCTCATTCCCAATTCAGAAAGGACAGATGAAAATCAAACTTACAGGACTTACATACAACCTCAATGAAGAGAGTATCCGGATCATCAGCGATGGTAGTTTTACCATATTGAATGTGCAATATCAGACAGATTATATCAATGAGTTGGATAAAGATGCCGAGACCAAAAAATTGATGGACAAGATCGATGAATTGAAAAGTAAAGTTGAAGAGGAAGAGGTTTGGGTGAAAATCATCAAAGAGAAAATCGATTTTTTAACAGTAAACAAGCAAATCAATGGGAAAAATGAAGCCATCAATCCCGAAACGTTTAAAACCATGAATCAAATTTATGGCTCAAACTATGAAACCCTCGCTTTAGATGCCTTAAAAAGACAACGTCTCATTCAAAAATATAAAGATGAATTGGCTAAATTAACGGCCCAGCTACAAACCATCTCCAATCAGACAGGGACCCCTTCCGGTACAATTATCGTAGTGATAGATGGCAAACAAGCCAAAACGGCCAAAATGGTTTTTAGTTATTACACCTGGAATGCTTCCTGGTACCCTTCATATGATATCCGTTTTACCGGTTTTAACAAGCCTTTAGAGATTACTTATTTTGCAAATATTCAACAAAACACAGGGGTTGAATGGAAGGATGTTGATATCGTATTGTCATCCGCTAAAACACAGGTTTCTGCTCAGATTCCATTCTTAAGTCCTTATTATTTGACTTATTTCCAACCCGTTTCAGTAACGAACACCTCAGTTTATCAAAAAGGTGCGGCTGTTTCATACGATATGGCGGTTACTGAAGGATCCGTAAATCGTGGAAAAGATGCCGGCTATTTTTCTCCTGCCCCTCAGCAATCGGTCGCTTCTGCTACGTCAGAAACCGTGAAAGAGTACATCGTCCAAAACCCTCAAACCATCATTTCATCTCAAAATACAACAGCAGTAACCTACGGAGAGGGTACTTTAAATGCGGTATATGATTATCAGACCATCCCCAAACTCTCCGAAAACGTTTATTTGATTGCCCGTATTTTAGATTGGGGAAAAGCGGATTTAACCAGTGGAATGGCCAAACTTTATCTGGAAAACAGCTATGTAGGTAAATCAATGATCAATACTTCTCAATTCTCAGATACGCTGGATATCTCCTTCGGTGTGGATAATAACGTTACCATCAAAAGGGAAAAAATAACCACTTTCTCTGAAAAAACATTTACCGGTTCCAATGTGAAGGAAACAGTAGGTTTTAAAATTACAATCAGAAATAATAAATCTTATGCCACCACAACCTCCGTTTTTGATCAAATTCCAATCTCAACAGATGAGAAAATAGTGGTTGATTTAATCGAATCCTCTAATGGTAATCTTACAAAAGAAACCGGAAAAATCGAGTGGAAATTGAATCTTCAACCCAATGAAACCAAAACGGTTACCATTAAATATTCTGTAAAATATCCAAAGGATAAAAAAGTAATTGTGCAGTAATGGGCCCTTTTAACCTGATCAATCCATTTCATGAGATTGCTGCTACCATACATAACTTTGTGTACTGAAATATTATTCACAAATAGTATATTGGATACGCTTGAACCAATTTTCTTATCTTTGCCAAAAAGTTTTATATTTCATGAAAAATATTGGAAAATTTGCCCTGATCACTCTACTTTGCCTAAATTCACTGGTTAAAACCTCCGCACAGCTGCTCCCTTATAAAAACCCTAACAATCCTATTCCGGTTCGTGTAGATGACCTTCTCCATAGAATGACTCTGGAAGAGAAATTCTGGCAGCTATTTATGATTCCCGGAAATATTTCCATAGGAAAAGATCAACTCAAAAACGGGATCATGGGGTTTCAATTGACAGACCGGGCAGCTGAAACAAGCGTGAATGAACAAATTTTAAATTATGAGACCTGGAAACCAATCAGTTCTATCCAAAGACTTCAGGAGATTAATGAATTACAACATTTTTTTATGGAAGAAACACGTCTGGGAATTCCAATTCTGGTTTTTGATGAATCTCTTCATGGACTGATTCGCTACGGTTGCACCTCATTCCCTCAGGCTATTGGAATGGCTGCTTCATGGAATCCTAACCTCATGTATCAGGTAGCGGATGCCATTGCTGCAGAATGTGAAATGAGGGGAGTTAACGATATTTTATCTCCAGTCGTTAATCTGGCTCATGATGTTCGTTGGGGCAGAACAGAAGAAACATACGGAGAATGCCCATTTCTGGCCAGTGCCATGGGAGTTGCTTTTGTGTTTCCATTCGAAAACAAAGGGATTGTTACAACACCAAAACACTTCATCTCTAACGTCGGTGAGGGTGGCCGTGATAGCTATCCTGTCTTCTGGAGTGAATGGTTTCTCCGTCAAACACACCTCCTCCCTTTCGAAGCTTGTATCAAAATGGGTGGCTCCAGATCGATTATGAGCTCCTACAACTCCTGGAACGGAATCCCTTGCTCCTCAAATAGCAGACTCTTGCAGGATATCCTGAAAAAAGAGTTCGGTTTCAAAGGGTTTGTGATTTCTGATGCCGGTGCTGTCGGTGGAGCAAATGTTCTCCATTTCAATGCTCAAAATTATGCAGAATCAACATCACAGGCTATCAATGGTGGGCTCGATGTGATCTTTCAAACCGATTATAACCATTACCCCCTCTTTAAAGAAGCTTTTGACAAAGGATTGATTTCTCAAAATAATATAGATGAAGCCGTTCGAAGAGTCCTTAATATCAAATTTGAATTAGGGCTTTTTGATAATCCTTATTTCGAAATTCCTGATTCAGATACCATTACCAATTGTAAAGCACATCGCGATCTTTGTGAACAGATGGCAGAAGAATCTTTTGTGTTGCTCAAAAATGATACCCAAACACTACCCTTGCAGAACATCAAATCTGTTGCTTTAATCGGTTTTGATGCAGATACCGTTCGTTTGGGTGGTTATAGCGGACCAGGCGCTCAGAAAATATCGATCCTGAATGGATTAAAAGAACGTCTCCCTAAAGAGATCAAAATCAACTTCTCTAAAGGGATTGAAGAACTCAATCAATCAGATTTTCAAACCATAACCCCTTCTTTTTTCCCAAATGGACTGAAAGTGTCCTATTACAACAATATCCATTTTTCCGGTAATCCGGTTATGCAAAAAATTGAAACGCACATCAACGGATCGTGGACACTTTTCTCCCCAAATCCTGATCTCATTCCTTACGATAACTACTCCATCCGATGGGAAGGTGAACTGGTGGCTCCGGAAAACGGCAGATTCCAATTGGGTATCGAGGGAAATGATGGATATAGGCTATCTATAGATAATGAAATTGTTATTGATAAATTCTATAAAACATCCTATAATACTACAACCATCCCCTTCAGATTTGTAAAAGGGAAAACGTACAACATAAAACTAGAATTTTATGAAACTGCTGGAAATGCAAGGATAAAAATGGTATGGGATTACGGTACAGATCCCAAAAAGCGTCAGCGGTTAATCCATCATGCTGTGAAAACAGCCCGAAACTCCGATGTGGCTGTCATTGTGGCCGGCATCCACGAAGGGGAGTTTCAGGATCGTGCAACCCTGGGATTGCCGGGAGATCAGGAAGCATTGAT
>JAEWUL010000170.1 GCA_023459435.1 Bacteroidota bacterium | reverse complement strand
TTGTTGTGCTATCATTTGGACAAAAATCTATAAATCAAAAAATGATTGAACTTGGAAAAGCTTATAAAGATTTTATGTTTCGTAATGACCCCTCGAAAGAAGTTATTAAAGAATTAAAACAAGATGTTCCTGAAAATCTAAAAGTTGCAACAAATTTTGTCATACAGACCATTACAAAAAATAATAAGATTTTAACTTCAAAATTTTTAACCAGGCCTGATGATATAGTTTTGAAGCAAATATATATCATAAGAGCTATTAATTTGAATTTAAGAGAAGAAAACCAAATTGAAAACAATAAACTTATCGACAGTCTCTCAAACAAAGAGATCCCTATATATGAACTAGTAGATAATTACTATGAAATGATTTTTGGATCTGCCGGAAATAAAAATCAACCTGTTGATCTTTCAAATGTTGATCTAAAATTAAAGGAATATAATCTAAAAGATGACACAGAAAAGGGAATTTTAGTATTAAAAGCAATCAGTTTTTGTGGAACCACAATATGGGGATTTATAAATATCCCTAAACCAGCCAATACTAAAAAAGCATATCAACAAATCAAAAAGTTTCCTAAAATAAACGGAAGGCCCTATTATCAATATACAGATTTTTATTTCACTGATTTTGAAATGATTATAATTGTCAATAAGGGAATACAAAGTTATAAAAGCTATTATATTGATAAATACTATGAAACGCTGTTAAATCATTTATTATGTTTATATAAAGAAGGCGGTTCAGAAAAAGATATTAATGATCTGCTTTTAGGGTCAATTTTAAAAGAAGAAAATCTCTATAAATACACTAAACACCAGCAAACGTCAAAGGATCTGTTTAAAAAAATGGATAAAGATTAAGACAATTTTTTTGAAAGGGAAATAGATCGGGCAAAGCGATAGCTCTGGTAGAGACGCCATGCATGGCGTCTCTACATCCCGGCCGTTCAGACCCTTGCAGCGCAACGAGGAGTATGGGCCGGAGACTGACGGCATTAGAGCCGTGATATTAGCGCGGCTCTAATGCCGGAATGCCCTATAGATAATTATTATAATCTTTATCTATAAAATAAATAGCATTTATCCCCTTTTTTGATGTAATTTTGCATTCTGAAATGTTAATCGAAAAAATCAAATTAACCGAAAACAAAACAATTTAAAAAATCAACAATTATGGAAATTACATTTGATGGAAACAAAGTGATCACGGCTCATTTAAACGGTCACGTAATCAGAACAGACCAACCTGTTGAGGGTGGTGGTAATAATAGTGCTCCTAGTCCTTTTGAACTGTTCCTCGCTTCTATTGGGACCTGTGCCGGTATCTTTATCAAAGGCTTTTGTGATCAAAGAGGGTTATCTACTGATGGTATAAAATTGATCCAAAACATGCAATTTGATCCTGAAAGTGGTTTACCAACCGATATCACCATCGACATTCAAGTTCCTGCAAGTTTTCCCGAGAGATATGTTCCTGCTTTGGTTCATGTTGCTGATTTATGTAAAGTAAAACGAAGCATGGCCAACCCACCTGCCTTCGAAGTGAAATCTACGATTATTTAACCATGATACAAACAATCGCTGCATGATGATGCTTCCTTTGAGCATCTTTGCATTTAAAGTGAAAAGTAACCCTAACAGGTTACTTTTTCTTTTTATGGGGTTTCCTTTTTAGTGTTTCCTCTATCTTTTCCTGCTCTTTCATCAAAGCCCTCCAATCCTGGTTTGTATCCATAGTAAGATCTACCGTAAGTTTATAATCTTTCTTTTCAATATCCAGAATCGAAATCGGTTTTTTTAGGAAAGTTTCAATCTCCTTTAATATTTCCTTTTCTTCCTCACTACAGAAAGTGATCGCAGTTCCTCTATTCACTCCACGACCGGTTCTACCCACTCTATGCACATAGTTCTCAGGAACATCCGGTAAGTCGTAGTTGATCACAAAGTCCACATTAGGGATATCTACCCCTCTGGCGGAAACGTCAGTGGCAATCAGTACTTTATTTGTTCCGTTTTTAAAACGATCCATTACGGCAGTTCTCACCTCTTGCTCTTTATCCCCATGGATGGTTTCTGTCTGAATTTCTATCCGTTCCATCGCTTTGAATACTCGTTCAGCTCTTACTTTTGTACGTACAAAAACCAGAATCTTGGCTTCAGGATTTTTTAAAATAAAACTTTCAAGAAAAAACCGTTTGTGATCCATTTCGATATAGGAAACGAAATGATCAATATTCTTAGAGACTTTATCTTTAGGGGAGATTTGAATACGGACTGCATGTCTCACCAAACCGTAGGCTAAATCTTTAATATTTTCGTTGATGGTAGCGGAAAAGAAAAGTGTTTGTCTATATCTGGGCAGTTTTTTTACCAAGTGGCGCATATCTTTCAGAAAACCAAACTCTAACATGCGGTCAGCTTCATCAAGAACCAGGATTTCAACTTGCTCGAGATGAATCACTTGTTGAGATTCAAGGTCAAATAATCTACCGGGAGTAGCAACAACTATCTCAGCCCCTTTTTTCAACTGTTCAATCTGAGGATCTTGTTCAGTACCACCAAAGAGTCCTAAAACCTGAATATCCAGACCTTGTACAAACTGCCGAAACACATCTGCCACCTGAATAGCCAGTTCGTGCGTTGGAACCATAACGAGACATCTCACTTCGCCGGGTTGCAGCTTTTTAGTATTGGTTGCCAGAAGCTGAATGACTGGGATCGCAAAAGCGGCGGTTTTACCGGTACCGGTTTGTGCAATGGCCAACACATCCTCTTTTTTTAGAATTGGAGTGATGGCTTTATATTGAATATCAGTAGGTTTTTTAAACCCGGCTGCTTCTAAATTGGATTCCAGTTCAGGAACAAATCGGTATTGACTAAATTTCATAATTAACGGGAAGCAGTTATTGGTGTGAAGTTAGGATTTTCCTTAATTGTTTGCAAATATAGAATTTCCACTTTATTTCGTGCCCATGGGGTTTTTCTTAAAAATTTCAAACTGGAATTTAAAGAGGGATCTTTAGCAAAACAATTGATTCTAATTCTACGTGACATCTCATGCCATCCATAAAATTCAACCAGATATTCCAGCATATATTTTAAAGTGATTCCATGTAAAGGATCATTGCTCACAAATTCGCTCATAACTAACGGATTAGTAAATATTATATTCTCTGAAAGTGATTTGAAGTTCTCTTTCAATCGCTCTCAAGGCTTCTCTGTCACCGGTAGTGATCATGCACAAGGAGAACCCTTTCTTTCCGGCTCGTGCTGTTCTTCCACTACGATGGGTGAAGTATTCCGTTTTCTCAGGAAGATCATAATGAACCACCCAAGCCAAATCAGCCACATCAATACCTCTGGCAGCAAGATCAGTCGCAACCAAAAGTTGTAATTTCTTGCTTTTAAATGCTCTCATTACCTTATCCCGATCTTTTTGGATCATATCTCCTTGAAGAGCTGCGACATTAAATTCTTGTTTTTCAAGAAGTTCTGACACTGCCTGAGCACCCGCTTTGGTTCTGCAAAAAATGACACCACGTGAATCTACCTGTGTTCTTAAAAAATGGATCAGAATCTCATTCTTCTCTTCGCGTCTGCATAATGTAAATTTGTGTTCAATATTTCTATTGATCACATCATCTTTGTTGATTTGGATTTTCATCGCATTGGGTGACAGATATCCGGTGATGATCTCTTTCAACGCTTTAGGTAAAGTGGCTGAAAACAGCCAGGTGTGCCGCTGTCCTCTGGTCGCGCTTAATATTCTATCCAACTCCTTCTTGAAACCTAATGTTAACATCTCATCCGCCTCATCTAAAACGATGGTTTTTACATCTGTTAAGGAGATCGCTTTACGATCGAGAAGATCAACCAACCGACCCGGAGTTGCCACAATGATATGGGTTGGTCTTCTTAAAGAAGCGATTTGAGCATCTATTTTGGCTCCGCCACACAATGATTCCACAAATATTTTCTCTGGAACATACTTCGTGAATTTAAACAGATGTTTCGCTATTTGTTGTCCCAATTCACGGGTGGGCGAAAGGATCAGTGCTTGAGGTCGTTTGTTTTTAACATCCATTTTTTGCAGTATCGGCAAGCCATAGGCAGCGGTTTTGCCGGTTCCGGTTTGCGCCTGACCAATGAAATCTTTCCCGTCATTCAACAAAAAAGGGATCGCTTTGTACTGGATTTCAGTAGGATGTATAATATTATTTTCGTTTAAGGCTTTTACAAAATAATCGTAAATACCTAGTTCTGAGAATGTTTTCAATGTTGTTATGGAATTTAAAATTGGCTACAAAGATACGCTAAAAAATTGAATGAGAGCACAATAATAAGAAAATGTTGTCGTTTTATGAGATTAATATTTGAATAGATCAAAAAATGAACAATACAGCATTAATCACAGGAGCTTCAAGTGGAATTGGACTCGATCTTGCTAAAATCCATGCTAAAAAAGGTGGTGATTTGGTTTTAGTTGCCCGGAATAAACAAAAACTGCTCGAAATTAAACACGAGTTTGAATCCAACTACCACATAGAAGTGGTGGTTATTGAGCAAGATTTATCCAGAAAAGATGCCGCTCAGGAGGTGTATAATCAAACAAAACAGTTCGGTATTACGGTAGATATCCTTATCAACAACGCCGGATTTGGTGATTTTGGTTTTTTTGCTGAGACAGACTGGTTCAAAGAGTATGAGATGATCTCGCTGAATATTGTGGCATTAACGCAACTCACCAAGTTATATGCGCAGGATATGATTGAGCAAGGTTCAGGGCGCATTTTAAATGTTGCTTCTATTGCCGCTTTCCTTCCCGGTCCTAAAATGGCCATCTATTATGCTACCAAAGCGTATGTTTTAAGTTTTTCAGAAGCGATAGCCAACGAGTTTGCTGATCAGGGGATCACAGTAACCACATTATGTCCGGGGCCAACAGACACCGGATTTGAAAAAGCCGCTGCCTTAGAAGAGAGTGGATTGTTCAAAAAACAAAAAGTGGTTTCTTCCATGCCTGTAGCCGAATACGGATACAAAGCGATGATGAATGGAAAAACGGTTGCCATTCCCGGGTTTAGAAACAAACTATTAACAAAGCTAGTCCTTTTTGCCCCCAGAAATTGGGTTGTAAAAGCAGTTCGATATATCCAGGATTGAGAATGTCGATTAGGTTTTGGGTTTTAGGTTTTGGGTTTTAGGTATAAAAAACTAATAACTAAAACCTTATAACTAATATCTATTTGGGCATTCCGGCTTTCCCGACCCACGATTCTACCCACGCCGTCGGGCTTTTTCCGGGGTCCGCTATCGCTCCCGTACTTCGCTGCACTTCGCTTAACCAAATCGATCCCATCTCAGAACATCCATCACGGCGCTCGCTCCAGCTCGT
>JAEWUL010000169.1 GCA_023459435.1 Bacteroidota bacterium | reverse complement strand
CAACGATACAGGTTGTTGTTAACAAAGATGATAAAACTTTGAGGGTTATTGACAGGGGGATCGGGATGACAGAAGAAGAAGTTGTAAAATATATTACTCAGATTGCGTTTTCCAGTGCAGAAGAGTTTCTGGACAAGTATAAAGGAGCAGATGCAGCATCCATTATTGGTCATTTTGGGTTAGGGTTTTATTCCTCCTTTATGGTAGCCAAAGAGGTAGAGATCATTACTAAATCGTATATAGATGGTTCACAGGCAGTAAGATGGGTATGTGATGGGTCTCCGGAGTATAGCATAGAGCCTGTAGAGAAGGAAGATAGAGGAACTGAAATTATATTGCACATCGGGGAAGAGGAAGAGTTGTTTTTAGAAGAGAGCAAGATTGTAGAGTTATTGAACAAATATTGCAGATTTTTACCTGTTCCTATTCAATGTGGAATGGAAAAAGATTGGGTAAAACCGGAAGGGGAGGAGAAGTCTGTTGAGATTGAGAAGCCCCGGATGATCAACAATACCAATCCATTATGGAAACAATCCCCATCCCAATTAACGCAAGAGGATTACACGAAGTTTTACAGAGAGTTGTATCCGATGAGTTTTGATGAGCCGTTGTTCCAGATCCATTTGAATGTAGATTATCCTTTTAATTTGACCGGAGTATTGTATTTCCCAAAGGTAAAAAACCAGTTTGAAATACAAAAGAACAAGGTACAACTCTATTGCAATCAGGTGTTTATTACAGATCAGTTGGAGGGTGTTATTCCTGAATTCATGATGTTGTTGCATGGTGTGATTGATTCACCGGATATTCCGTTAAATGTATCGAGATCCTATTTGCAATCGGATGCACAGGTAAAAAAGATCTCCACTCATATATCCAAAAAGGTTGCGGATAAATTAGAAGAGATGTTCAAAAATGACAGGGAAGATTTTGAAAAGAAATGGGATGATATTAAAGTGTTTATCCAATATGGTTCCATATCGGATGAGAAATTTTATGACAAGGCCAAAAATTTCTTCCTGTTGAAGAATATGGAAGGGAAATATTTCACTTTAGAGGAGTACAGAGCCCATATTGAAACATTACAAAAAGACAAAACGGAGCAGTTGATCTATTTATATGCATCTGAAAAGGAGACACAGCATGTTTATATTCAGAATGCTCAGGAGCGTGGTTATGATGTCTTGTTGATGGATGGATTTTTAGATGTCCATTTTATTAATATGCTCGAACAAAAACTTGAAAAATCACGTTTTACAAGAGTTGATGCAGATGTTATTGACAAACTGATAGAAAAAGAGGAATCCCATGTATCGAAACTCTCCGAAGATGAAACGACTAAATTGAAAGAAGCTTTTGATAAACAAATTGAAAAAGAGAAGTTTACTATACAAATTGAAAGTATGAGTGAGACAGATCTTCCGATTATGATCACAAGAAATGAGTTTATGAGAAGATATCAGGATATGGAGAAGATTTCCGGACAAAAAAGTTTTTATGGAGCCTTTGAACATTATAATATGGTGATCAATGGCAATCATGAGATTGTTCAGAAGATCCTTCAGGAAGAAAATGAAGAAAAACAACAACAGGTTATACAACAAATGGTAGATTTAGCGTTATTATCACAAAATATGCTTACTGGAGAAAAGTTAAGCGATTTTGTAAAAAGAAGTATTCAAATGATGAACTAGAATGGATGTCTAACGCAAAAAAGATCAAAATTGAAATATGTGCTCCCAGTGTTCAGTCGGCGATATATGCAGACTTAGCAGGAGCGGACAGGATAGAGTTGTGCCAGAATCTTCAGGAGGGAGGCACAACTCCTTCATTTGGGGCTATTTCGTATTGTGTTGAACATTTGGCATTGAAAACCAATGTGTTGATACGTCCCAGGAGTGGAAATTTTTGTTATAATGAAGCAGAATATGAAGCCATCAAGCGGGATGTAAAACAATGCAAGGAGATGGGCGTACATGGGGTTGTGATTGGATTTTTAAAGCAGGATTACACTATTGACACCGGGAGGACGCGGGAGATTGTTCAGCTGGCCTCACCCATGGAAGTCACTTTTCATCGCGCTTTTGATATCTGTTCAGACTGGGTAACAGCCATGGAAGAGATTATTTCATGTGGGTGTACCAGAATACTCACTTCAGGGACAAAACCGACGGCATTTGAAGGGATTCCGATATTAGAAGATATGGTACGAAGTTCAGCTGGAAGGATTATCATATTAGCAGGGAGTGGGATTAACCCTGAAAATGCAAAAGAGATAGTGGAACGTACCGGTGTCACAGAGATCCATTCTTCATGTACTCGGCCTGTAGAGGAGTGTTTTGAGAGTGTTTCTTTGAATCGTTTGTTAGATAGATCCAATTATATACATCAAGAAAGTGAATACAACTTAATCAAAAAATTATTATCTTTGCCACTTTATACCAATCATTAAAAAATTTTTTTATGTTACAAAGAATTCAAACTATTTATCTATTTTGTTCTGCTGTTGTTACGTTTATATTATTGTTCATTCCTATTGGAACTTTGCAAGGGAGTGAAGGGTTTTATGAATACACATCCTTTTCTGTAAAAGTGATCAATACAGAAATGATCGTCACAAGTACCATGTACAATGGGTTATTGCTCATATTATCTACTCTATTATCTGTGGTTACCATCTTTTTATACAAAAAAAGGAAGTTACAAGTCAGGATTATCAATTTTAACATGCTTGTTATTTTAGGTGCTTTATTTAGTATGTATTATATATATCCTAAAATGATTTTCCCTAAAAATACCATATTAGCAGGAACTGTATTAGATTTTAATTTTGTGATCTTAATCAGTTTAGTGACTGCTTTTGGTTTATATATGGCCAAGAGATCCATTCTTAAGGATGAGGCATTGGTACGGAGTACAGAACGTTTAAGATAGGAACAATATGATCTTAACAGTATCACAAATTCGGGAATCTGAAGATTTTACGATGCAGGCAGAGCCCATATTGGCTATAGATCTGATGGAGCGGGCTGCCTTTAACTTTACGGAACAGCTTTTAAAAGATTACAATATTTATTTGTTTAGTGAAGTTGTCATTTTTTGTGGTCCGGGTAACAATGGGGGAGATGGACTGGTGATTGCCAGATATCTCTCAGAGGTGATCCCTGTTAAGGTTGTTTTGGCTCATTTTGGGTATAAAACATCATCGGAATTCAACATCAATTTAGATCGGATCAAGGATAACCCTAAGATTCAATTTGTTGAGGCTACTGATTTTATCAACCATTTAGAGCGGTTGGATTTTCCATTTTCACCACTCATTATTGATGCCCTTTTTGGGATCGGTTTAGTCAGACCATTAGAGGGTGATTTTGCCCGGTTGGTGGAAGGGATCAACTCTTTAAATGCGTTTGTTGTATCTGTAGATATTCCATCTGGACTTTACAGTGATCAGCATACTCCTTTTGATGCAGTTACGATACTGGCACATAAAGTATATAGTTTTCAATACCCCAAAATGGCATTTTTACTTCCTGAAAATGAGGAACGGATCGGATCGTTTACCGTTATTGATATTGGTTTATTAACTCCAGGTACATTTCAGCCCAAAAATAAATGTATTGATTTGGAGATGTGTTCCATGTTATTGAGTATCCCTAAAAAGTTTGCACACAAAGGTACTAAAGGACATGCATTGTTGATCTCGGGTTCTTCAACGATGCCGGGAGCAGCAATACTTGCTGCGAAATCGGCGATGAGAGGTGGATTAGGAAAGTTAACGGTACATGCCCCACAGTTGGTGTTGGATAAGCTGGCTGTTACAGTTCCTGAAGCAGTTCACTCTATTGATTCAAATGAGCATTGTTTCTCCGGTTTTACTTCAGATTTGACTCCATTCGATGCGATTGCTGTTGGATCCGGGATCGGGCGGCATGAGAAAACTTCCATAGGGATGATGCAATTTTTAAAGAAACTGGCTCAGATGGATCGAAATATCCCTTTGGTGATTGATGCAGATGCACTCAATTTGCTCAGTGAACATCCGGAATGGCTTCCATTACTTCCTCCTTACACCATTTTAACACCACATCTGAAAGAGTTTGAAAGGGTTGCAGGTAAAGTAACCCATGATTTTGAAAGAATCTCAATGGTGCAGGAATTTTCCAAGAATTATCAGTTGATTGTGATATTAAAAGGCGCACATACGATGGTTGCACTTCCCAGCGGGGAACTGTTTTTTAATATGTCAGGAAATCCTGGGCTAGCTACTGCCGGTTCCGGTGATCTGCTTTCAGGTCTTCTGCTTTCTTTCCTGGCGCAAAGATATCCACCCCATGTTGCTTCTTTATTAGCTGTGTATATTCATGGTCTGGCTGCTGACATTGCGGTTGAAGAGCTGGAATCTATAGAGAGTTTAAACGCTTCAGATATTCCACATTATATAGGAAAAGCATTTAAAAAGTTGAAATAAAAATGAGAAAAATATTTTTAGCGATACTAGTTTTGATGATTTTTTCAAATCTCGGGGCACAAAATTTTAAACTGAAATTGATTTCAGACTTTCGGGCAGATTCCATTTCATTACAAGCATACCATACCAAAAATTTCAAATACGAGAAGCTACTCACGTTACCTTACAATAAGGAGATGAGTTTTACTCTGGACACACCATTAGTTCCCGGGATCTACTTGATTACTAAAGATACAACTGTTATGGTAGAGTTTTTTATTTCCTCAACGAAAGGACAATCGTATACCATTCACATTCAGGGGAATGAATTTATCTTTAATGGGTCTCCTGAGAATCAGTCCAATCAGGAATATATTAAAAAGATGGCATCTTTTGATGCTCGTATAGCACAATTGGATAAAGAGTTTCAGGAACTCAAAAGCAGAAACTTACCCACCTATATGCTTCAACCTTTTGTAGATACTATTTCCCAAAAAGCGGAAATGATACAACAGGAGAAAAAAGCATATCAGGTATTGTTTATAAGTGATCAAAAAAACACTCTTTTAAAATCTATTATTCAATCCACAATTGAGATTCCATCACCACCAAAGGAGTATTACAAAAACAGAGTACAATATTATACGTATTTGCTGGAACATCAATTTGATACGTATCAATGGACGGATGAAAGGTTGCTTAATACACCATTACCCTACAATAAATTTAAGTTTTATGCACAGGTTATTCTGGAATTACAACCAGAGGTAGCGACTCCTATCGTAATCCGTGATTTGGATAAAAGTAAAGTTTCAAGAGCCCATTATTATCAGTTTTTTGATTATCTGGAGTTATTTTATGGATCCATTACATCTCCTTACAGAGATGAGTATCTTTATATTGAGATGCTGAAGAATGCTTTACAATATCCGGAATTAAGTATGGAACGAAAAACCAGATATGAATATGAATTACAGATCATTGATAAAAATAGGGAGGGAAGTGTAGTTCCTGATTTTGCTTTGATCATGAGTAATGGTGATACCACAAACCTATATGAACTGGAAGCGCCGTACTTATTGCTCTATTTTCAAAATCCGGATTGTCCTTCCTGTATTGAGTTAAGGCAAAAAATGGAATCGATGGATCATTTTAAAAAAGCGATCGCAGATCAAAAGCTAAAGGTAGTAACTGTCTATTTTGAAGCTGATGAAAAGATCTGGAACAGATATTTACAGAGTGCAGCAAATCCTGCATACATGCATGGATGGAATTATGATTTAGCAATAGAAAAGAATAAGATGTTTGATACCAGGACCATCCCCACATTATATTTGTTAGACAAAGATAAGAAAGTGATCAAAAAAGATCTTTTAAAAAATGAAATAGAGATCTATATGCAGATGATCAATCCATAAACGTGTAACAAAAGTAAAAAATGGTTACTAATAAGCCATTAGAACAATATTAAAATCATCTAAAATAAATACAATGAAAAAAATCTTTTTATTTTTAGTTGTCGCCTTAATCACGATGGGAACAACTTTAGTCGGACAGCAGCAACTGTCTGATCCAATCAAAAACGACCCTAATGTCAGAATTGGTAAATTATCGAATGGGTTAACGTATTATATTCGTGCCAACAAGAAGCCTGAAAAGAGAGTAGAGTTCAGATTAGCTGTAAATGCTGGATCTATGCAAGAAACAGAAGCTCAGTTAGGTTTGGCACACTTTACAGAACATATGGCGTTCAATGGTATTGAAGGATATCCTGGCAACACCATGATCAGTGAACTTCAAAAATTGGGTGTTTCTTTTGGAGGAGGTATCAATGCGTATACATCATTTGATGAAACGGTTTATGAGATCACGATGCCTACAGAAGATCCCAAAAACATTGAGTTTGGATTGAACATTCTAAAAGGATGGGCCAACGGACTTTTAATGGATGATGAAGAGATCAATAATGAAAGAGGGATTATCATTGAAGAGTATAGAAATGGGTTAGGTGCTCAGGATAGAATGAGAAAAAAATGGTTCCCGGTTGCATTTAATGGATCCCGTTATGCAGATCGTTTGCCGATTGGAACATTAGAGAACTTACAAAACTTTAAGACCCAAACCATAAAAGATTTTTACAAAGAGTGGTATCGTCCAGATTTACAAGCTGTTATTGTTGTAGGGGATATTAATGT
>JAEWUL010000168.1 GCA_023459435.1 Bacteroidota bacterium | reverse complement strand
GGGTTACTCAAGGGAAACAAACCACAGCTTTAAATCATGGTATCGACATTTTGGTTGCTACACCGGGTAGATTGTTGGACCTTTACAATCAAGGTTTTGTGAAATTAAATGATATTGAATATTTTGTTCTGGATGAAGCAGACAGAATGTTAGATATGGGATTTATTCATGATGTAAAAAGGATCATTAAAATATTACCTCTCAGACGACAATCTCTGTTTTTCTCAGCCACAATGCCTCAAACGATCGTGGAGTTATCGCAAAAAATCTTACATAACCCGGACAAGATCAGTGTTACTCCTGTTTCATCCACAGCTGAAACCATCAACCAGTTTTTATATTATACCAACAAAGCTTCGAAAAGGGAGCTCTTATTGTATATTCTTGATAAACATCGAATTAACCAGGTATTGGTGTTCACTAAAACCAAACATGGTGCAGACAAGATTGTCACCTATTTGAAATCATAGAGGATCGATTGTGCAGCGATTCATGGAGATAAAGCACAAAATCAGCGACAAAAAGCACTCACACAGTTCAAAGATGGAGAGATCCAGGTACTGGTTGCTACTGATATTGCTGCGAGGGGGATAGACATCGACAAGCTCAAGTTTGTAATCAACTTTGATATTCCAAACATTTCGGAAACTTATGTGCATCGTATTGGACGTTCCGGTCGTGCCGGTGATGAGGGGAATGCAATCTCCATCTGTGAACCGGAAGAGAACAGTTATATTAAAGATATTGAAAAGCTGATCCGTCTCAAAATTGATGTGATCAAAGATCATCCATTCCCACAGACAGATGCACCGATGACATCAGCGGAAAAGCGAATTTTTGAAAAAGAGAAGGTTGAGAAAAAAAAGGAGTTTTTCGCAAATAAAAACAAAAAACAGGCTCGTCCGGCTAATCCAAAGTTTTCCCGTAATCGGAAATAATTTTAGAATTTAATTTTATTCATTAACATTTTATCTGCATTCTTTAAAATTATTGGAACGCGGATGAAACAGGTGCTTCATATCACGTTCCGCAATAGGTTTTGTAGTTGGTTCGGAAATCCTCAATACCATGAAGATATTGATTATCTACATCTTGCAATTCGTAGGGGTTTTTAAGAATGTGTAACCATGTTTCAAATTCGCTCATGTCTCCTTTAACAGCTTGATCCAAAACCTTTTCCACAATATGATTTCTGGAAATGTAGATTGGATTTTGGGTTTCCATCAACGCTTTTGCAGCCTCAATGCCCCCGTTTTGAGTATAGATTCTGCTCTTCCACTGTTCCACCCAACTGATTCCACTTTCTGAATGGATAGGGTGTAATGGAAACATATCGGGACTTAACAACGCTGTAAAACTATTGGTAAAATCGGCTTTATTATCGTACATCCATTGCAAAAACGAGTCAATGAATGGTTTATCCGTTTGCTGAGGGTCAATAATACCTATCTTTTTAAACATCATATAGTACCATTTCTGATTATACTCCTCTTGCAAGTTGTAGATCACCTCTTTTACAATTTCCGTACTTTTGTAAGGATCATTGTGAATGAGTGGTTGTAAAGCATCCCCCAGCACAGAGAGGTTCCAAAAAATAATGGCGGGCTGATTTTGAAACGCATAGCGACCATGTTTATCGATAGAACTATACACAGTACGTGGGTGGTAATGGTTCATAAAAGCACAAGGACCATAATCGAAGGTTTCACCAGAGATACTGGTATTGTCGGTATTCATCACACCATGGATAAATCCTACGCGCATCCAATCTACCATTAACTCCATCTGTTTTCTGGCAACAGATTTTAAGAGTTCTAACAGCGGATTTTCACTATTTTGAACATCTGGATAGTGCCTTTGGATCACATAGTTGGTTAGTTTTTCCAAATCTTGTAGTGTCCCATAATGGCGCGCAAATTCAAAGGTACCTATTCGGATATGACTTTTCATCACACGAGTCAGCACAGCTCCTTGATGGATCTCCTCTCTCCACACCTCATCTTTAGAAGCCACAACAGCTAAAGATCTGGATGTTGGGATGTTCAGGTAAAACATCGCTTCGCTGATTAAGTATTCTCTTAACATGGCGCGAAGGGTTGCTTTGCCGTCCCCTCTTCGGGAGTACGGTGTTCTACCTGATCCTTTCAGTTGGATATCAAAACGTTCCCCTGTTGGGGTGATCTGTTCCCCTAATAAGATGGCTCTTCCATCGCCTAACATCGTAAAATAGCCGTACTGATGGCCCGAATACGCCTGGGCGATCGGTTGTGCTCCTTCAGGAGTCAAATTTCCAGCTAGTTCTAAGGTGGTTTGATCCAGTTGGGATTCCAGAAACTCAAGACCCAGTGATTTTGCTAACGTAGTATTAAAAAGCACCATTTGAGGTGCATTTACCATAGCGGGTTTTTGAAAACTATAAAAAATAAGTGGTAGTTTGAGGTAAGAGTTATCGAACTGCCAATTTTTGGAAATATATGATGTCATCATTGTAAACTTTACTTTGTTCTTTTGACTATAATTTTGGAAAAAGGTTATTTTGTTAACCTCCATAGAACGCGGATGACGCTGATGCTTCGCATTACGGATTTAAACGGATTTTTATTAACCAATTATTAGCGCATTCGCGGCTTTTTTTTTGGAACTCAAAGATAAAAGAAGTAAAAAAAGTATCTCAAAGTAGTTCTTCTTTAACTTTGTGAAAACTTTGTGAAAACTTCGTGAAACTTAGTGAACCAAAAAGGATCCGCGTAAATCTGCATTTTGAAAATCTGTGTCATCCGCGTTCCAATAAGGTGAAGGGCAAAGGGCGATAAAACTAATTTGAAATATAGTGATTTTATAAAAAAAATAATTTTTCCCTTGCATTTTAAGCATATGTTCATTATCTTTGCAGCGAACAAATGTCTATCGAATGTCACCCCGAAAATTAATACCTCGTAAAATATCATCGCCCCCAAAAATAAAGGGATTTAAACCTTATGGAGTTTCTGAAGACTTAGAGAAATCGGAAGTTATAACTTTACAGTTTGAGGAATTTGAAGCGATAAAGTTGTGTGATTATGATCAGTTGAACCATTGTAATGCAGCATCTGTAATGAACATTTCGCGACCAACATTTACCAGAATATATGCGATCGCACGCCAAAAAATGGCCAAAGCAATGGTAGATGGTTTGCAAATCAGTATTGAAGGGGGTAAAATTTATTTTGACAGTGATTGGTTTCAATGCTCCTCCTGCCCATCCATTTTTGATCATCCTGGTCAAAACGAAGATCCTGAAGTTTGTCCTGTTTGTGGTTGTAAGACTCTCAAAAAATATTCGCCTGAAATCAAATCAGCCCCATTAGATCGTCATTGTCATAAAAAAGAAAAAAGAGTATAAATGAAAATAGGAATTTCTTCAAATGGATTTCACTTTGAATCAGGGATCGACAAACGGTTTGCACGGTGTACTTGTTTTGTATTTTATGATAGCGAAACGGGTAGTATCGAGTTTTTACCCAATCCTCACCAACATTTAGAGAGTGATGCAGGGAAGAAGATCGCTGAATTAATGGTTCAAAAAGGGGTTTCTAAGGTAATTGCCGGAGATTTCGGGGTTAAAATAAAGCCATTAATGGACCTAAATCAAATCCAAATGATTGTATATCTAGATGATAAAATAACAATAAAAGAGATTATTGACCAATTAAATCATTATTATAAACCATAAAAAAAACAAATCATATGAAAATTGCAGCACCCGTTACACCAAGTAACGACATTGACTCTCATTTTGGACATTGTTCATTTTACAATGTTTACACTATTGCTGATCAACGAATTGAGCATATAGAAAAATTAGATTCTCCTCAAGGATGTGGTTGTAAGTCGAACATTGCATCTGTATTAGCTTCAAAAGGAGTTTCATTAATGTTAGCAGGAGGAATTGGAGAGGGAGCTATTCAAGTTTTAAACTTATCGGGAATAGATGTGATTCGGGGATGTAGTGGCGATGCCACAGAGGTTGTAAACCTTTACCTATCTGGATCTGTTCAAGATAATGGTATCACATACCAACATCACCATGGTGATCACGATCATAGTTGTCAACATTAATTTTTTTCACAAATATGGACTTATTAAACCCAAAAATCAAACTCGACAATGTTAAGCATGTTGTAGTAGTGGCC
>JAEWUL010000167.1 GCA_023459435.1 Bacteroidota bacterium | reverse complement strand
AAGATATGGCAAGACCTTTTGGCCTTTATGAAACAAATACCACCCTTAAAGGAGCCTGTTACTGGGCTAATAACGATTTTCAGGGTGATATTACAGAAGATTATGTTCTAACCCATTTTACTTTAAGAGCAGATTTTAGAGTTTCTGGAGGAGATCTATACCTTTTTGGAGAATTAACCGACTGGAGAATTATCCCGGATGCCAAACTCGTTTATAATCCTGAAACCAAATATTGGGAAGCTTCATTATATTTGAAACAAGGGTTTTATAATTATCAGTATGTTTTTGTTCCAAAAAATCAAAACGATATTGACGCTACCTATATTGAAGGAAGCCACTGGCAAACCAATAATGATTATACAATATTGATCTATCTTCAAGAAGAGGGAACCTCTTATGACAAGTTAATAGGAAGTAAAATTTTAAATATTAAAAAATGAAACAGATATATTCAATAGGGATTGACATTGGAGGTACAAATACAGATATTGGTCTGGTAAATGGAAATGGGACCATACTTTCCAGATCTAACTTAAAAACATCACAGTATTCGGATCCACAAGTGTATGTTGATGATATTGTATGCGAAATCAAAAAGCTGGTAAAAAACCTCAATACCGAAAATATTACCGGAGTTGGGATTGGAGCACCTGCAGCCAATTATTATACCGGAAGTATAGAAAATGCTACGAACCTTAATATGAAAGGGATCATTCCGTTAAGATCAATGATCCAGTCCCAATTTCCATATCCTGTTGTGGTTACTAATGATGCCAATGCTGCTACTTATGGTGAAATGGTTTATGGCGGTGCCAAAGGGATGTCCCATTTTATGATGTTTACTCTCGGAACAGGTGTTGGAAGTGGTATTGTAATCGATGGTAAACTCGTGTATGGATGTGATGGATTAGCAGGAGAAATGGGTCATGCAATTCTAATTCCGGAAGGTAGATTGTGTGGTTGCGGAAACAGAGGATGTCTTGAAAAATATGCTTCTTCGAGTGGTATTGTGTCCAATTGTTTGGAGTTAATGCCCTCCTTCCCGGATAGTATCATTGCCTCATTCCCATATAATGAGATGACCGGGAAAACAATAGCAGATGCAGCAAAATTGGGAGATCCTCTTGCTATAGCTACCTATGAAAGAACAGGATATCTCCTTGGAATAGCACTGGCAAATGCCGTTACTTTTTCCTCACCTGAAGCGATTTTTCTTATGGGAGGCCCCATTCAGGCCGGTGATGTTTTCCTAGACCCCATCAAAAGATCTTTTTTAAAACATAAACTTTTTATTTATACAAGAGAGATACCAATACTACTCTCTTCACTCTCCGAAAATGATGTGGCTATTCTGGGTGCTGCTGCTTTAACCCGATAGTGATCTAATTTTGAATCACTAAATCTGCTTTTTGGCATTTTACTTCTTGTGAAATCTGATTTGAAATTCTTTGAAATATCTCCTCTTCCGTTAGATGGGGAGATCTCTTCTTAATCCTTTCTATCCTCACAGGTAAAGGGGAATCAACAACAATAATTTTATCAAAATAGGATTCTAAATGGGCCTCGAATATGATGGCACTCTCCATCATTACACTTTGCGTATTCTGTTGTATAGCCCACTCCTCGAACTTTGATAATACCAATGGATGGATAAACTGATTGACTAATGTTAAAGAATCGGAATTCGAAAAAACCAAAGTTGCTATTTTTTTGAAATCCAACTGTTGATTAGAAAAAACAGAATCCCCGAAATGGTTTTTAAAAAATTGAATCACCTGAGGATCTGCATATAGTTTTTTAGCTTCTTCATCAGCATAGAAAACGGGAATACCCATCTCAATAAAATG
The DNA here is from genome assembly GCA_023459435.1 of Bacteroidota bacterium. Classification (GTDB taxonomy): domain Bacteria; phylum Bacteroidota; class Bacteroidia; order Bacteroidales; family WCHB1-69; genus UBA5429. Next base: position 3,562 of record JAEWUL010000167.1, on the reverse strand, counting down.
TTTGGAAAGATAGGTTTTCCCGGTTCCGATTCCTCCTGTTAAGGCAATTTTTAACATGGATCTATTTCATATAAATAGTCAATGATTCCGGTTTCTCAATCTCAACAAAAGCAGTACCAAAATTGCCACTGTTTCTTATGTAATCCGATAACTCCTTTTTAGAAAATGAGTATACATTCCTCTTCCCCTTCTTCCGGGTTAGTTCATTTACTGAAAAGTCAACAACAGAGTATTTATCGGTAAAGCTATGTTTAAGATAGTTAAAACCTTTTGTTTTAAATGTAATATAAATTAATGAATCTGAAGAATTAACCGACTTAATTCCTTTAGGCAGTTGAGAATAGTTTACACTACAACCTAATGTTTGAACATACTCTTTGGAAAAAGTAATCATGACCCATCCCAAAACAGAAATAACCAAACAGATCAGAAAAGTTCCTGATATTGATTTTTGTAAACCTTTTTTATCCTCTTTAACTTCAGACATGATGGGTTGTTATTTTTTCGTATCGTTTCCGTCAATAGCAACCGCTGCTTTCTCAATGGTTACCTTAACATTATCAGAAACTTCTATGGTAAATGTGCTCTCTTGTACATCGGTAATTTTTCCGTGAATACCACCAATAGTAACAATCTTGTCCCCTTTTTTCAGGTTTTCTCTGAATTGTTGAACTTGTTTTTGTTTCTTTTGTTGTGGACGAATCATGAATAAATAAAAAACAAGGATCATTAATCCTAAGAAAATTAACATAGTGTAGCTGCTACCACCTTTGGCTCCTTCTGCTGCAGGTTGTGCGAATAATAAAATTGATTGAATGTTCATAGTCTATTTTTTTAAATTATGGTTTAATTACGTTGGCTTTAATGGTTAAAACTGTATTAATGGGGTATGTGTTTGCAGTAACCATTACCTGATTAATTGATTCACCGGTTTTTGTCTTGGAATCAAAAGTGACCTTAATCTCACTACTATCTCCCGGTTTAATAGGTTCTTTAGGTGGAGATGATGTAGTGCAACCACAGGTGGATTCAACAAAAGATATGATGAGATTTGAATTTCCGGTATTTTTAAATTTGAAAGAATAGGATAAACGTTCCCCTTGAATCACTTTTCCAAAATCATGGGTAATGGACTCAAATTGAATAACAGGCATTTTTTCTGCTTTTTGTTGATTGATACCATCTGCTGAAACAGGGTTTGTAATCGAATCAACGCCAATTCCACTCCCACTTTTATCCTTACAGGAGATCAAAAGGAAACAAACTGTCAGTATAAAAAAAAGTTTTTTCATAATTATATTTTTTTAGTTAATGAGACCTCTCCCCATTTTATTTAGCTTCCCCTCTTCTTTCAGGTCGAAAACGATTTTATCCAATAATCCGTTAATAAATAATCCACTTTTTGCCGAGCTATAAAGTTTTGCCAGTTCAATATATTCGTTGATGGTCACTTTAATGGGAATCTCAGGAAATTCAGTAAATTCACATATCGCCATTTTCATGAGGATCATGTCAATGCCCATAATCCTTTCCATCTCCCAGTTCTGAAGCTTTTCTTTAATTATTTCACCATAAAATTTATTATATAAAACAACTTTTCTGAATAAGGTTTTGTAAAACGTTACATCTTCTATTGGATCTTTATATAATGAAGTGATTTTATTGTTGTTCTCTTTGAGCTGGGTGAATGAGGAAATGTTTTTATAAACCATCAATAGTGCTTCGTTGTAATCATCAAACCAATGTACATCTTTCTCTTCTAAAAACCAATGAAGTAATTCACTTTGGGAAAACACCGTTTCAACAATTGCTAAAACAAACTTCTTGTCATCGTTATAACTACGTTCAGCGTTGTTCATGTATAATTGAAAAGGTTCTGATTTTGAAATTTCATGAAAAATCTGAGCAATAAAATCACCCTGGTCATCCCAGCGAATCTGATGTTGATTCCATAGTTGATTTAAAGATAAATTGTCTTCAATCTGAGAAATCACCATATTTTCAACAAATTTTGTATTGGGATTTAAATCTTCGTATGTTGGGAACATTTTATCTTTTAAATCTTCCAGTTTGTTTAAGCGATATCTCTTTAGCTCGGGAAATAGGGAAAAGAAATATAAGAAAAGAGTGTAACAACCTTCTATTGAAGCTGTTAATTTTTTCTCTCCCAGATTAATATCCTCTTTTGAATTAGCTTCAAATGCAAATACCCCTTGCATTACCTTTGTCCTCAAATAACGTCTGCTTACCATTCTTCCTTTATCATTTTTTCAATTGCAAAATTACACCAAATTTTCCAATTATCAGAGAGAAAATTCATAATGTTTTAAAAGATAATGGATTCTTACTGTTTAATTCTACTAATTAGATTTGAACAAATGAATCAAGAAAAGATCCTTCTAAATAAATTATTCCATTTTATAATCAAGATATTTTTGATAAAACTGTTTTGGTGTATACCCTGTATATGATTTAAAATCACGTATAAAATGGGATTGATCGTAAAAACCTTTTTGATATGCAAATTCACTTAAGTGGATCATTTTGGAACTCTTTAAATCAGACAATACATCATGGAAACGGATTAGTTTAATCATCTGTTTTGTCGGTTTACCTAAGTAGTATGAAAATTTCCTTTCAAGTGTTTTTGGGGTAGTGTGTAAAATGTCACATAACGATTGGGTATGGATCACACCCTTTTGATTCTTAATCAATTCAAGCCCTTTCCCTATCAGAAGTTGATCATGATTCGCAATAGGATGAAACCTTTTGGTTAGAAATGCCTCTATTACTTTTACTCGCTCTGGTATCGAGTTTTTTATATAAAGAAGTTCTTCAACTTCTGTGATCTCTTTTTGATAAATCTCCCTTAAATTTATGTTCCTATTCTCAATTTCAGTTAGTGGAAAGTTGAAAAAGTAACTGGCTCCTAATGGATAAAAATTGATGAAAATTACACCTGATGTTCCATTTGTTTTAACGTTTGCATACGAATGACTCAAACCACTAATAATGGATCTAGATTGATGCTCATTCTTTTGGTTTTGATGCAATACAATAAATGGTGTCTTATAATGAAACATGATCTGTATCCCATCTGTGGGGATTACGCGCTCTACAAATTGAAAATTCATAAAAAAGTGTTGCTGTTGAGCTATTCCAAAAAAATCATTTTTTGAATTTGAAAAAGAAGGCAAAGATATAAAAATTTTGCTGTATCTTTGCAGGTTCAAATTATGTGATTGATTTTTTCACATAATTATCACGTTAATTAATTGATATAATGGAAGAAAAGAAAGAGAAACGTAGTTTTTCAAAAACACGCTCTAAAGGCGAAGAAGGGCCAAAAAGAGAAACATCAAGAGGAAAATCCTCAGGTAAAGAAAGGAGTAAAAGAACAACTGGTGAAGGTGATAATAAACCACGCAGATCTTATGGGGATGATAGACCTCGCAGATCTTCCGGCGATGATAAACCCAAAAGATCATTCAGCAGCGACAGACCACGCCGCGATTCCAATGATGAAAGACCCAAAAGATCATTCAGCAGCGACAGACCACGC
>JAEWUL010000166.1 GCA_023459435.1 Bacteroidota bacterium | reverse complement strand
GTAAGGTTGTGTCACCCACCGGCAAGTGCTCATATTGTAGATAAGATCATCGATGACTTTAAAGCCGGAAAAGCATCGAGTGCCCCATTTTGGATCAATATGGGCGGAAAAATGATTCATATTGAATATTTTGCACTTAGAAATGAGAAAGGTGAATATTTAGGCACTTTGGAGGTATCACACAATGTGCAGATATACAGAGATTTGGAAGGAGAACAACGTATTTTATCTTATAATCAATAATTATGGAAAATAAAAATATGATTATTAGTCCTAAAACAAAAGTATTACAATTGATCGAAACTTATCCCCAATTGGAAGATGTTTTGATTGCGTATGTTCCCGCTTTTAGCAAATTAAAAAACCCCATTTTAAGGAAAACGGTGGCCAAAATTGCTTCTTTACAACAAGCAGCTACAATTGGTGGGGTTAAAGTGGAAGAGTTGATCAATCATCTCAGAAAAGTAGTTGGACAAGAGTCAGAAACTTTCGAAAATGAGACATTATATAATACATCAAAACCCGACTGGTTTTCTGAAGTCAAAATTAAAAGATCATTGGATATCCGAGAGATGTTGAATCAAGGGGAACAGCCTGTTAACCTGGTAATTTCTGATATCAATCAGTTAGAACCGGATACGATCTATGAAGTGATCTCCCCATTTATTCCGGCTCCGCTCATTGACAAAGCATCGAGTTTATTGGTTCAACATTGGGTTGTGGAAGAGGGATCTGAATTGTTCAAAGTATATTTTTATAAAGGATAAACTTTCACATTCATGCAAAAACCGAATATTCGCAATACAACCCCAGATCAGCTCGCTCAGTTTATACACTCTGTTCAGGAAAAACCTTTCAGAACCAAACAGATACAGGAGTGGCTCTGGAAGAAAAATGTACAATCATTTGAGGAGATGATTAACTTGTCCAAGTCGTTGATCGAGAAGCTGAAAGAACATTATTGTTTTGAAACGACGACCATTTACAAAGAGGCAATTAGTGAAGATAAGACGATAAAGTTGGTGTTTCGGTTATTTGATGGGAACCTCATCGAAGGGGTATTGATTCCATCGGGGAATAGGGTAACAGCCTGTATTTCATCACAAGTGGGTTGTCCGTTAAAGTGTGACTTTTGTGCAACAGGGAAGATGGGGTTCATCAGAAATCTTCATTTTTGGGAGATTATTGATCAGTATGCCCTGATGAATAAAAGGTCCATTGAGGCATACCAGAACAACATAACTAACTTTGTATTTATGGGTATGGGTGAACCGTTGCTGAACTATGAAAATGTAACCAAAGCTATTGATATCATGACATCAGCAGATGGGAACGGTATTTCACCCAGCAGAATTGCACTATCTACTGTGGGGTTGGTTCAGGGAATCCGACAGCTTGCGGATGACCAGTTTAAAGCAAATCTGGCAGTCTCTGTTCATGTGGCCAATGATGTTACCCGTGATCGGCTGATCCCTGCCAATAGATCCAATCCTTTGCTGATGCTCCAAAAAGCACTTCGATATTATCATCAAAAGACCAATCAAAGGATCACCATAGAGTATGTCTTGATAGATCAGATTAATGACTCTGTTGAGGATGCTGAAAATCTTTGTCAGTTCTGTAAAGCTTTTCCTGTAAAAATAAACCTCATCCAGTACAATTCTACAGATACTTTTTATCGGAAATCAACTGTTGAAAGGACTAAGATATTCATTAACCATCTTGAATCTCGCAATTTAATTGTGAACTTAAGACAAAGTCGTGGGCAGGATATTGCAGCAGCATGTGGACAATTGGTATCTATGAAATAAAAAGCATCAAAAATACGTTTTCAGTTATATTCATTTAAAATATATAAAGATGAACGTATTTCATTTTTCATTATCTTTGCCAACTATTCCGGAAGCGATGCTTAAAAAATTTGTTATCGGGTTTTTTCTTGTTTGCAGTATGGTTAGCGGCTATGCTCAATTGGGTAAAAACAGTGTTTATAATCTTCTAAACTACACTTATTCTGCAAGAAACAGCGGATTGGGGGGAGGTTTGATTTCAGCTTACTCAGATGATCCAACCTTATTGTTTCAGAATCCTTCTACTATTTCCGATCGTTTTCATACGTCACTTGGTGTTAATTTTGTGGATTATTTTAGCAATGTTGCTTATGGATCCGCTTTTTATTCCCATACTTTTAAAAAATGGGGCAGCTTTGCCTTTGAAATGAGATATGTGGGCTTTGGTACTTTTACACAAACGGATGAATCCGGAAATGTGATCGGCTCTTTTACAGCAGGAGACTATGCCGGAACGATTGGATGGGGTAGAAAACTTTCAGACAAACTTTCATTAGGTGCCAATCTGAAACTGATTTACTCCGGATATGAAACATACACCTCTTTTGGATTGGCAACAGATGTTGCCGGGACTTACTATGACCCAGACAAGATGTTCTCTATGTCTGTATTGTTTAAAAACATGGGGTCTCAGATTGTAACATATACTCCGGGGAAATATGAAAAACTTCCTTTTGACATTCAGTTTGCATTATCTAAGCGATTGGAACATGTTCCCGTTCGATTGCATCTTTCTCTGCATTCGTTATACAAATGGGATATGACATACGAAGGGGATGATGATCCATTGCTGGAAATGGATGCGATAACCGGAGATTATAAATATCCTTCATCCTTTTCACAACAAGTGAACAATTTTTTCAGACATTTCATTTTTGGTATTGAGATTTTGCCTTCTGAAAACTTTTCCCTTTTTGCCTCTTTTAACTACAATAGGAATCAGGAGATGTATATACCCCAAAACAAAAGTGCAGCAGGATTTTCTTACGGATTTGCTTTTAACATAAAAACGTTCCGTTTCAGTTTTGCCCGGTCTCACTTTGCTGTTGGAGCAGCTCCGATTACAATAAACCTGGCATCCAATATCAACGATTTAATCCATTTAAAAAAACCAGAAAAAAAACTCAAAAGAATAACACCTCAAAATTAACACCTATGATCATTCCATTCTCTCCCCCCCGTATTGATGAAAAAATCATTGCTGAAGTTACGGATGCTCTTCGTTCCGGTTGGATCACAACAGGACCCAGAACTAAAAAACTAGAACAAAAAATAGCGGAATATGTACAAGTACCAAAAGTAGTTTGTCTTAATTCTGCTTCTGCAGGTTTGGAATTGGTGCTACGCTGGTATGGTGTTTCTGAAGGGGATGAGGTAATTGTTCCTGCTTATACTTACTGCGCTACTGCTAATGTGGTGGTTCATTGTGGTGCTACACCTGTTATGGTTGATGTTAATCCCGATTTTAACATTAATATCGAAAATATCAGAAAAGCAATTACACCCCGGACCAAAGTGATTATTCCCGTTGACATAGCAGGATTTCCATGTGATTATGATGAGATAAACACTCTGGTTCAGGATACTGCGATTCAACAACTCTTTAATCCTGCTACCGATGAACAAAAAATGTTAAACAGGATTTTGGTCCTTTCTGATGCCGCACACTCTGTGGGTGCCATTTACAAAGGGAAGAGAACGGGTTCTTTATGTGATATTACAGTGTTCTCTTTTCATGCGGTAAAAAATTTAACAACCGCCGAAGGGGGTGCTATTTGTCTCAATCTATTGGATCCATTTAATAATGAAGAGATATATAAAGCACTTTGTGCGAAATCCTTACATGGACAAAGTAAAGATGCTTTAGCCAAAACACAACTGGGCAACTGGCGGTATGATGTTACAGAAGCGGGTTATAAATGCAATATGACAGATATCTTGGCTGCTATTGGATTGATTGAACTTGAAAGGTACGATGATGATATGCTGGTGAAAAGAAAAGCGATCTTTGATGCCTATTCCCAAGCGTTCTCAAAATATGACTGTTTTGAAGTTCCTACTTACGAAACAGAAGATAAAATCTCCTCCTATCATGTTTATCCATTGAGAATCAAAGGAATAACTGAAAAACAAAGAGATCAACTGATGCAGAAAATCTTTGAACAGGAGGTTACCGTAAATGTTCATTTTATTCCACTCCCTATGTTAACTGTATATAAAAATAAAGGATATAATATTGAAAATTTTCCTGTTTCTTATGACAATTACTCTAGAGAGATCAGTTTACCTGTATATTACGATTTAACCGACGACCAAGTTAAAAGAGTGATAGACAGTGTATTATCATTACAGAATTATTTATAAATTAAAATACCATGAAACAAAAATCTATTTTTTTACTTCTGATTTCATTTTTACTAACTATTGGAATTCAGGCACAAGAAGTACAGTTTTCTCTAATTTCACAAACCAGTACAGATGTGACCATTCGTGTAGATTTCCCAACTTACTACGAAACCATTCCTGTTGATGTGAACGGGGAATTGATGTATAAACTTGTCATGAATAATGCATATCCGGTAGATGAAACAGGTGCTCCTGAGATTCTGAAATCAGCTGCATCGGTGATCATTCCTGAAGGATCTGTACCCACAATTTCTATTTTGGAAAGTCCGTTTACATTGGTTTCCGATTTCAATTTAGTTCCATCCAAAGGGACTTTATACAGGGATATCAATCCTTCAACCATTCCTTTCGTTAAAGGCACACAATATTTAAGTAATTTTTACTGGGGAGATCAACCTGCCACCATTGGAACTCCATACCAAATGAGAGATTTTCACGGAGTTGCCGTAACGGTTCATCCATTTACCTATCATCCTATAGAGAAATCACTGAAGGTGTTTCAATATATGATTATCAGAATCTCTTATGAGAAGGCTACAACATCTATTAGTGCCAAAAAAAACAATGCAACCTACCATCAGATCTATGGACGCCATTTTTTGAATTATTCAAATTATAATGATAGTAAATACACCCCTTTAACCGAAGAGGGGGAGATGTTGATCATAGCCCCTGCCAATTTTGTTGCTGCTTTGGAACCTTTAAGAGATTGGAAGATAAAATCAGGGATT
>JAEWUL010000165.1 GCA_023459435.1 Bacteroidota bacterium | reverse complement strand
GGATATACAACTTCTGTTTCACAGTCGATTAACTCATCATTTAAAATAGCTGAAATGATTCTTCTTGTGTCTTTGATTGAAATTCTTTTGCCACCGGAGTTGTAACCGCCACCAATCCAGCCGGTATTCACGAGATAAGCTGTTGCATTGTGCTCTTCCATTTTTTTACCAAAAACTTCGGCATATTTTGTAGGATGTAACATGAGGAAAGCTGCTCCAAAGCAAGAGGAGAAGGTTGGAGTAGGTTCAATAATACCCCTTTCAGTACCGGCAAGTTTTGCAGTATATCCACTTAAAAAGTAGTACATCATCTGTTCTTTGGAAAGAAGTGATACTGGAGGTAGAACTCCAAAGGCATCAGCAGTTAGGAAAATAACTTTTTTGGGATGGGTTCCTTTTGAATCAGGTTTAACAATGTTATCAATATGATAAATTGGATAGGAAACACGAGTATTTTCAGTTTTAGCTGCTGAAGCAAAGTCAATATTTCCCTCTTCATCTACAACTAAATTTTCTAATAAAGCATCTCTCTTTATTGCATTGTAAATTTCAGGTTCATTCTCTTTGCTAAGATTGATGCATTTTGCATAGCACCCCCCTTCAAAGTTGAAAACACCTTCATTATCCCATCCGTGTTCATCGTCACCAATGAGTGCTCTTTCAGGATCTGTTGATAAAGTAGTTTTTCCGGTACCGGATAAACCAAAAAATATTGCTGTTGAACCATCTTTGCCTTGATTGGCGGAACAATGCATAGATGCAATCCCTTTCAGAGGTAAAAAATAATTCATCACAGAAAAAATCCCTTTTTTCATTTCACCACCATACCAGGAACCTCCAACTAAGGCCATCTTTTCAGTTAAATTAAATGCAACAAAAACATCACTGTTTAAACCTTGTTCTTTCCAGTTAGGGTTAATCGTTTTGCAGCAATTGATGAAAATAAAATCAGGTTTAAATTGATCTAATTTGTCTTGAGGAGGTCGAATAAACATGTTCTTTACAAAATCAGCCTGCCATGCTACTTCAGTTATAAAGCGAATTCTAAGCCTGGTGTCTTCATTTGCTCCTGACCATAAATCCATCACATAGACATCTTTCTTTTCAAGTTGGTTTTGACAAATCTGTTTGAGATGATTCCAAATTTCAGGAGTGATCGCTTTATTATCGGAACTTTTTTTTGTTGGATCGTGCCACCAGATGTTGTTTTCAGTATTCTTGTCCCTTACCACATATTTGTCTTTTGGAGATCTTCCTGTAAAAATACCTGTATCAACAGATAAAGCCCCGGATTTAGTCATATACGCTTTCTCATATCCTTCAAGATTGGGACGTGTTTCATGATCAAAGAGTTCATCGTAACTTAAATTGTGATAAATTTTTCCTAAATTTTGGATGCCTAAGGCATGTAACTGATCTTTAATATTATTCATATATGTTTTAATTAGTTTTATATCAGGGGTATAGTCATAAAATTTCGTAATATTTTTGTAACATTTTCATTTTGCAAACTTATACAACTTAATCAAATTATTAACTGTTTCAATTTATTTTTAAGTTTTTTTAGGAATTTAAAAAATAATATTGAAATTTGACCCAAATTTATTCATATCTTTGCTTTAAAATTTAGTAAAAAACTTAAAAAATCTGAATTATGATAAACAAAAGAATCGAAGAAGCTATCAACAATCAAATCAATGCAGAATTATGGTCTGCCTATTTGTATTTATCTATGTCTTTGGATTGTGCCTCTAAAGGTTTGCAGGGTGCTGCAAACTGGTTTGAAATCCAATTTCAGGAAGAACAAGCACACGCCATGAAGTTTAAAAATTATCTTGTTGCAAGAGGTGCTCGCGTTTTATTACAACCTATTGCTGAAGTGAAAACAGAATGGCCCAGTTTATTGGAAATGTTTAAGGATACCTTACAACATGAACAAGCCGTTACGGCTCTTTTAAACAATATTTATATGATTGCATTAGAAGAGGCAGACGTAGCTACTCAATCGATGCTTAAATGGTATATCGATGAACAAGTAGAGGAAGAGGAGAGTGCTAATGGAATGATTGATGCTTTAAAATTAATTGGTGATAATGGATATGGATTGTATATGTTGGATAAAGAATTATCTACCAGAGTATTCACTCCAATTCCTGCGTAAACCTTAGAGAATAGGTGAAAAAAAATAAAAAAAATACAAAATAAAGACGAGTCGTATATAATTTTTTGTATTTTTGCGGCGGAGAGATGGCAGAGTGGTCGATTGCGGCGGTCTTGAAAACCGTTGAGGTGAAAGCCTCCGGGGGTTCGAATCCCTCTCTCTCCGCCAGAAAGCCTAAAGTGATGAAAATGATCATTTTAGGCTTTTTTTGTTTCCCAAAATGAGGAGTTGTAAACCCAAAAATCTTTGAATATAAAACCGGTTTATTTTTTTTTTATCCCAAATTAAAAACAATTTCTGCGCCTTTTTTTAATATTTTCTTCCAAAACTGCTTTGTTATGGACTTTTTATTATTTCACTAAGGATTCGGAATTACAAAAATCTTGTCAAAATCAATTCATAATAACCTTAGAATCATATTCTATTAAAAAACGGGCACCGTTCTTGCCCCCATTAATCCCATTTTTTCTAAAATTAAGAAATATTAAGAAAAATTAATAAAAATTTAACTATCATTAGAAAATTTTTGTATCTTTGTCGCGTCTCATTTGAATAACCCAATCCTTTAATTTAATCCTAAAGTGATGAAACATTTATACTTCTTTCTTTTTTTATCCTTACCTTTTTCATTGTGTGCTCAAAATTGGACTGTCGGAGGAAAAATTAGCGTCTGTAAAGGGGATCCCGTTACCATCTCATCACCAATTAATAATGCAACGAACTATATATGGTCAACAGGGGATTTAACCCAATCCATTACAGTTACCCCTCTTGTGAATACAACCTATAAGGTTACTGTTTTGTATAATGGAAATATTCTTGTGGATTCTTCTGTTGTTCATATCTTAACAGTTGATGCAGGGGCAAATGATACCATTTGTGGTGGTGAAACAGTCTATTTTAATGCCTCCGGTGGCATTTTCTATAACTGGTTTCCTACTGAAGGATTGATGTTTACTGAAGGTCAATACAATGCTGTTACAACTGATACTAACGTGACTTATTACTGTGATATCACTGCTGCTGGGCCCAATATTATTTTTAACGGTGATTTTGAACTGGGAAATGTGGGCTTTACTAGTTTTTACACCTATAATGCCACTTCACTATGGAATGAAAGTACATATATGGTAGGGCTCTCTCCTCAAACATATCATCCCAACTTTTTTACTTGTCCTGATCATACTTCCGGTTCCGGAAAACAAATGATTGTGAATGGTGCTGTTACTCCTAATATTACCATCTGGCAACAAAATATTCAGATTGTTCCTAATACCAACTATATTTTCTCATGCTGGGTTCAAAATGTGGGCCCTGATGCCAACTTAGCTCAACTTCAATTTAGAATTAATGGAAACCTGATAGGGCCCGTTTTTTTGTCTTCTGACACAATTTGTCATTGGACTCAATTCTACACTTTATGGAACTCTAATTCCAACAGCTCGGCCGTAATTTCCATTGTGAATCAGAATATTGGAGGTGGTGGTAACGATTTTGCCCTAGATGATATCTTCTTTTCTTAATTGAAAGTTTGTACCGATTCTGTTCAGGTGTTTGTTCAAAATCCATCAATGAACCTTGGCCCTGATACTACCATTTGTGAAGGTCAATATTTTTACCTTCAACCTCAGGAACCCTATACAAACTATTATTGGTCCACAGGTGCCTCTTCTCCATCTATTATGGTATTAGTGGAAGGTGCTTATTGGTGTCAGGGAACAAATGCATCGGATTGTATTGCAACAGATACCATTAACGTTTTTTTTAAACCACAACCCAGATTGGAGATCTTTGCTCGAAAAAACCCAATTTGTGAAGGTGAATCAACACAAATTATCGTGGAAAGCTCAACAACCCCAATATTCCTCCTCTGGGATAATGGCGAATTGAGTGATACAATAACTGTTAAACCTACTTCTAATACACTCTATTCTGTTATTGGAAATGCTGATGATTGTGTGGATTCTGCTCAGATTGAAATTGAAGTGATCCCTTATCAAACCATTGAACTCGGGGAGGATGACTTCTTATGCTCCGGTCAGTCAATATTTTTTAATCTGGATACCATAACCGGCGATTTTTTGTGGAGTAACGATGAAACCATCAACCAGTTGCTGATTGAAGAACCCGGAATCTATTGGGTTTATATCAATGATCGAGGTTGTGAATTATCTGATACCATCGAATTCAAAGCGTGCTCTGAGATCAAAATACCGAATATCTTTACTCCTAATGGGGATTTTATCAACGATTTCTTCTATCCTGAAACTCAAGGAATAGATACCCTCACCATATGGATATACGACCGCTGGGGGAAAAATGTGTTTAAAACTGATGACTTTAAAACAGGATGGGACGGGAAAATTAGCGGATCTCCAGCTCCTGAAGGTCAATACTACTGGACTATTTACTATATTGAAAACAGATCCGGAAATCTAAGAAAGGAAAGAGATCTTCATGGAACTGTAATACTTGCAAGATAATGATGATACATAACAAGTGATTGTTATTCTATATATAGTTTTATCTTTTTAAGAGTATCGTTATGAAAACAAGTCGACATTTATTCGTTTGGATTGTTTCTTCAATCCTAATCAAAAGTTGTGCCCCTGCTTATATTCCAAATGTTGTCAATGTACCTCTACTCTCTAACCAAGGGGAGTTTCAAGCTTCATTAAATACCGGCGTTTCAGGCTTTGATCCTCAATTTGCATACGCCATTACAGATTACCTAGGGGTAATGTTAAATGGTAGTTTTGTGAGTAGAACAAATGATCCATTACAAAATTTTCATCAACATTTTGCAGTGGAATCTGGTGCCGGTTATTATACCAAAATTGGGAACAGCGGAAGATTTGAAGTCTTTGGTGGCTTAGGCTACTCCCGACTAAAAGCTGATTATTCCAATAACCTCTGGATCTCCAGAACTGATGTGAATTCCTATAAATTTTTTATTCAACCTGCCATTGGTGCGACTACAGATATCTTTGATGGTAGTTTTGCAACACGTTTAGTGATGATTAATCTTTTCCAAAAAAATGTATCATATACTGGTTATTTTATTGAACCCGTCCTAACTGCCAAAGTGGGTTATAAATTCGTTAAAGTGTTGATGCAAGCTGGTTTCTCTTTACCTATCAATTCTGAAGAACTGCTGTTTAGCTACCAGCCATTTCTTCTCTCAATCGGAATTCAGGCCAAAATAAATTTTAAAAAATAATAGAATCATATTTTTTGTTATTTTTGATCTGGTATTAATACTTTATTCATGAAAAAGTTAATTCTGTTTTTAACTGCAATCTCTTTTTATTATATTGCAGTAAGTCAGTTTGTTGTGTCTGTTTCTAACGATTCAACCCTCCAGTGTGGTTCTCAAATGAACCTAAAAATTCAATTTCCATGGCGTACAATTCCCAGTAATCTCACATCCCATTTGAATGATATCCATTTTACATCTCCTTCCGATGGTTATATTGTTGGAGCAAATGGTGAGATTCAAAAAACGTCTGATAAAGGGGAAACATTCACCTTACTGACCAGTAATACTACAGAAACGCTCAATTCTGTTTGGTTTTTAAATAGTAATACCGGATTTTGTGTTGGAAATAATGGATTGATTTTAAAAACCAATAATGGAGGTTCCTCATGGGTAGCTGCTCAGGGTCCGGTTTCTTCATCTTACATGACAGGAATCGGTTCAGCTCGATTCAGTAACCTCTAACTATACTGGTGAGATTCCGTTAACCTACCTTTTGTCTCCTTCTAATGGTCTGAGTGATACCACTATACCAAATCCTTATGCTGTTCCTACCAATCAAGTCTATACCGTTACAGCTTATTTGGATACCATTTGTGAGGCTTCAGATATGGTGGGTATCTATTTCTTAACCATGAATCCACCTTCAATCTGTATCGTAACCGTAGATTCCAACAGTAAACTCCAATCAATATAAAATCTCTATCGTTGATACCTGTGGATTTCAGAGCAACTGGAGCGGACCTCATAAAACGATGCATTTAACAATCAATCAGGGAATGGGAAACACCTGGAATCTCATCTGGCAACCGTACCAGGGTTTTGTAGTATCTTCCTATAATATTTATCGGGGAACAACTCCTAATTTTATTAATGATGTTACACCCCATTTCAACTTTTCTGTTTTCCCCAATCCTGCCAGTTCATTTATAAATATTCAACATAATGGAGATATTCAATCTGATAAACAATTCTCCATTTTTAATGCTCAGGGTCAACAAGTAAAAATAGGTTCAGGATTACAGAATATTGATCTCACGCCTTTATCTAATGGTGTGTATTTTATTCAGTTTGACCATTATAACCAAAAAATAAGATTAAAATTTATATTACAAAGATAAATAAGAAATAACTATTTTTTTCCCCACTCGTTTTGCTATGAGTTGGTCTCCAGTCTCTAGTCTCTAGTCCTAAGCTTATTAAGCAGGTCTAATCTGTTGATTTTTTTGAGTAACCTCTGAATGGTTTCGTGGTTCTCTTTCTTATGGTAAAAGAAAAAAAGATTTTGGTTTTTTTTCTGTTCTATAGTGTTGGCTACAGATACACTTTTTCCTGTATAGGGATCAAAACCTAAATAATAAATCGCTGTGGCATAGGTCATTGGGGTAGGAGTGAAGTCCTGAACATGGTCAGTATCCAACCCATAAAGAACACCGGATCCACTCTGAATATTGGATCTTGTTTTTTTGACATGTATCGCCAGTTCAGCCATATCTGTCAGGGTACATCCAGGATGAGAGGATATAAAATAGGGTATGAGTTGTTGATGAAGACCGAACTTTTTATTGGCTTGTGCAAATTTTTGATAAAAGAGCTCAAATTGTGAAAAAGAGGGCTTCCTCATCATTTTAAGCACTTGATCTGAAGTGTGTTCAGGGGCTACTTTTAATCTCCCGGAAACATGATTTTTTACAACAATATCTAAGTATTCTGACAAATGATTTGCTTTATCAAACAGATAATCCTTCGCAATCAACATATCATATCTGATGCCACTACCAATCGTGATTTTTTTGATGTTTTTGATTTGATTCGCAGATTGGTAAAGCTGAATCAGCATTTTGTGATTCATACTCAGATTGGAGCAAACAGAAGGATAGATACATGAGGGTTTTGAACAGTTATTGCATATTTTCAGGTTGATCCCTTCCATTTTGTACATATTAGCGGAGGGGCCTCCTAAATCGCTTATAAATCCTTTAAAATAGGGCCTGGTTGTCAGATCCTTTACCTCATTCAAAACCGAATGCTCTGACCGGGAAGTGATAAACTTTCCCTGATGAGCAGCAATAGCACAGAAAGAACACCCTCCAAAACATCCCCGGTGGATCGTTATGGAGTTTTTGATCATCTCAAACGCAGGAATATCACCTCTTTTGGTGTATTTTGGATGAGGTGCATTCATCATCACGTCAAAAAGGGAAAACTGATCCATTTCTGATTCTGTTAATGGAGGAAACGGAGGATTGATCACGAGGGTTTGTTCATGATATTTTTGGATCATCTTTCTTTGGATTCTTTTGTTGGTCTCTTTTTCAAAAGTCACAAAGTTTTCAGCATACACTTTTTTGGAAGCAATCTCTTTTTCAAAAGGTTTTAATGTGATAATATCTTCATTTTCTAAAATATATGGATTGAAATCGTGGCATAAGAAGGCAACCTGATGAATTTTTCGGCATGCTTCAATAGGATTTTCATTTTTAAAAGCCTTGCAGATCTCAATGATCGGTTTTTCACCCATTCCATAAACCAAAAGGTCTGCTTTGCTTTCCAGTAAAATGGAGGGTCTAAATTGATCAGCCCAATAGTCATAATGAGCTAATCGTCTCATCGAGGCTTCTACGCCACCAATGATGATAGGAGTTTCAGGAAAAAGTTTCCTGACAATATTAGAATACACAATCGTTGCATTATCGGGTCTGAAACCTGCTTGATTTCCCGGGGTAAAGGCATCATCTTTTCTGATTCTTTTAGTAGCCGTATAATGATTTACCATGGAGTCCATGTTGCCTGCAGTAATTCCGAAAAAGAATCTAGGAGCTCCAAACTTTTTAAAATCTCTTAAGTCATCCTGCCAGTTGGGTTGTGGAATGATCGCCACTTTAAGCCCTTGTTTTTCTATTATACGAGCGATTACAGCCACTCCAAAGGAGGGGTGATCAATATAGGCATCTCCGGAAATTAGAATGACATCCAAATGTTTCCAGCCTCTGACTTCCACTTCCTTTGCTGTAATCGGTATAAATGGTGTTGTTTTCATAAAAATGTACGCTTACTGAATCACTTCTTTGGCAAAAATACAAAAAAACAAAAAGCCACTCGATGAGTGGCTTTTGTCGGGATAGCAAGATTCGAACTTGCGACCTCCTGCTCCCAAAGCAGGCGCGATAACCGGACTACGCTATATCCCGTGTTTGAGGGTGCAAAAATACAACTTTTTTAAATACATTCGTCAAAAAAAATCACAAAAATTTATTTTGTATATTTGCATTGTTAAATTAAATCAATTAATGACTTTTTTACAACGAATTCAAGCGTTTGATAGACTGAGAGATAAGTTGGAGATTATTCTTGCAACTTACCCTTCTTTTGATGAAAAAATTTTTTTTAATCACCCTTTTTATGATGCCATTCAACAACAATGTATCCAAAATAAATGGTTTACACCCTTTTTCATCAAAAGAGCTTTGGAAGCGATTGTAGAAATGTTAAATATTTCTGATTTACAGCTTTTTAAAGATCAATATGCACCTTTTCTAAACAATCCTACATCTCAAAAAAAGGTTGTTTTTGTCATCTCTGCCGGAAATATCCCTTTAGCAGCTTTTCATGATTTTTTCTCCATTTTGGTGTCAGGAAACATCTTTTTAGGCAAATTATCCGCTAATGATAACCTTTTATTACCGGAAATAGCCAAATTATTGATTGAAGTGGATCCGGAATTTGAATCTCAGATCTTTTTTCAAGATCATTATTCAAACTATACAATAGAAAAAATGGAATATCATAAAGTGATCTCAACCGGAAGTAATAACAGTGCCCGATATTTTGAATATTATTTTGGAAAATTTCCAAATATCCTGCGCAAAAATAGAAATAGCATCGCTATCCTTACAGGAAATGAATCCGATAAAGACCTACAACTTTTGTGTGATGATATCTTTCTCTATTTTGGCTTGGGTTGCAGATCGGTATCCAAAATTTATATTCCAAAAAATTATAATTTTGTTCCTTTAATTGAATCAATGATTAAAAATTCGGTGTATCTTTGTAACCATCATCATTATCTAAATAATATTGAGTATCAAAAAACCATGCATTTAATGAATCAGATCCCATTTTATGATGCCACTGTCCTGTTACTGGTTGAAAATAGATCATTGAATTCTCCTATTTCGGTACTTCATTATGAGTATTATGATGATATTTCATCGGTATTTTCTCGCATTAAATCTGAACAGGATCAGATACAATGTGTTGCTATTCAGAAAGAATGGATAGGTAAATCACTTGGTACAGGTTTTGAAAAAAACATTACCTCACTGGGTAATACGCAATCCCCCTCTTTGTTTGAGTTTCCTGATCAAATAGATACCTTTAAATTCTGTTTGTCATGAAACGTTTTGTGATCATATCTATCGGTGTTATCCTCGTTGTGGCGTCATTTTTTTTGATTTTGTCCATTTTTCAACTATATAAGGATGCTGAGAAAGTGCAAAAAAGTATTTTTACAAGAGAAGTGTTATCATCCGGTACCGATGTGATCAATAAAATTGATGCTCTTTTAAAAGGGGATACATTGCCAAATGCAACTGTAGTTGAAAATATGGATACCCTTAATAATATCCTTTTTCAAAAACAAGGAAAAAGGTTTTTACTGGATCCTGCTATGGTAACTCCAATAGGAGTGATCAGAACCACAATCAGTTATATGAAAAATGATGTTATTTTAACACATAATGATACAACCTACTTTGATACTACCTACAGTAAAGTTTTCACTCCAAACCAGTATCCGATTGAAAATGCTCCTGTAACTTCAAAACTCAAAAAAGCCTCTAAAAGCGATAATGTGGAACTAATTGAGATGGATTCCAATACCATTGCTTTACTAAATCGGGAATATCTGAATCGAATTATCAAAGAGTCTTTGTTGAATCAAAATATTGACGCAGATTTTGATTTTGCCCTCTATAATTCTTATACAACTCAATTTGTAATTCAACCTACTAAAGTGGATCCTGCAACCATTTTGAACAGTGAATTTATTTTTAGCTTAAAACCTTCTGAAAATTTTATAGCACCTCACTATATCATCATCTATTTTAAAGACCAAAGGAGGATCTTATTCCAAAGAATGGGGGATATCTCATCTTTAATTGTCATTTTTATTGCTATTATTGCATTTTTGAATTTTTATACACTCTTTCATTTGTATAGATTGAAAAAGATTTCTGATATTAAAAATGATTTTATTAATAATATGACCCATGAGTTCAAGACTCCTATCTCCACGATTGGGTTGGCATGCGAAGCGCTCTCTGATCCGGATATCGCTTCCGGTGTTGAATTGCGTGAATCCTATATTTCTATCATAAATGACGAAAATAATCGTCTGAAAAAAATGGTAAATAATATTCTTGAGTTGGCTCAATTGAAAAAAGGTCAGTTAAAGATTTATGAGGAAAATATTGATATACACAAACTTATAAGCTCAATTTGTCTTGATTTTTCACTTCAGATCGGTTCAAAAAAAGGAAAAATCTCACAGTATCTTTATGCGAAAAATCCTATTATATTTGCAGATGCATCTCACATGCAAAATGTGATCGTAAATTTAATAGAAAATGGTATTAAATATTCTCAGGAAACACCTGATATTGTGGTCAGAACAGAAAGTGATAAAAAAAATCTGTACATCAAAGTGGCAGATAACGGAATCGGTATTGCCAAAAAAAATCAAAAAAGGATTTTTCAGGATTTCTATCGGGTCTCTTCTGGAAATATTCATGATACAAAAGGTCATGGTTTAGGTTTAGTATACGTTAAAAAAATTATTGAATTGCATGGTGGTAATATTTCAGTAAATAGTGAAGTTCAAAAAGGAAGCGAATTTGTGATTTCATTACCCTATAAAAGATAAAAAAAGACGAGTATGAATAAAAAGATTTTATTAGCAGAAGATGATATGAATTTGGGAAAAGTATTGACTACTTATCTCGAAGCTAAAGGTTACTCTGTTAAAC
>JAEWUL010000164.1 GCA_023459435.1 Bacteroidota bacterium | reverse complement strand
GATTATTCTGTTGAAAGATTAACCTACCGGTAATGTCAAAGATTTGAATTTCCTGAATTGAAATTTCAGATTTGAAATGAACTATTCCGGTTGTTGGATTGGGGTAGAAAATAGAATTTTCTACCTTGTTAAAATCATCAATAAAGATCGGTGGGATATACTCAAATGCGCCAATATCATAACCACTTCCCTGAGGTCTCTTGGTTCCATCAAAATCTTGATAAACGGAAGGTACAATATACCCCATATTAATGGCACTTAAGGAATTGGGATGTAGTCTGAATGATCGTTGCAACGGATCTATATGATCAGGATCCTCAAAGGTGACAGTGCTGTTTAACACATTGTTCGAGTATTCCGTGTTAGGTGAAAGATTATAAACAGAAAAATGTCCGGCACAAACATAAGGAAACTCTACCAGATTGTTTCTTATTGTGATGGCTCCACAAGTGTCTAAAACTTCGATACCATGCCAGATTTGTCCGTTGGGATCAGCATATTTATAAATCGTATTGTGATAAATTTCGACGTTTTCGGGAACAGGGAGCACTAAATTTTTCTTCACCAGAATTCCGGTAAAATAGGCACCCTGTGAAGAAGCATCAATGATATTGTTTCTTACAGTAAGATTCGAGCCATTAAAGCTAAAAATTACGGATGGGTGTAAAGAGAGGACACTAGAATTGCCAAAATCTGAGAAATATTGATTTCGCTCAAAAATGATATGGGACAACCGTTCATCACTCCAGTCATCCTGAGGGGCAACCATGACCGGCCAGGGGCCTGATGTGCCAAAAACATTGTCGGAGATAATGGAAAATTGTGTTCTTTTATTCAAATGACTCCATTCTGTAGTGGCAATCTGTGTCTCACTTGGTCCATGAAACTTTAAAGCATGTCTTCCGATATGGGTGTTCAGGCTCGATCCGGAGATCTGATTATGAGCCAAAACGCCTTTATAACATTGCCATATGCGCAAAACATGAGATTCAGAAGCATTCCGGAAGATGGAGCCCATTACCATAAGCCGTTCACTTCCAATATACCCAACATTAACAGAAGCATTCTCAAATACACAGGATATAATTCCCATATGATCAACATGGGTATTTCCTTGTGGATCATTCCAGGTAGACCAGCCAATAGGCACATCAAAACCATCTGCTTTTACACGAAGAAATAGCCAGTGATGAAACGATTCAGTACCTCCAAATAAGCCATAAAGAATCAGTAGAGATATGTACTGATCCTGAAGGAGCTCCGGTAAAATCATTATCTGAAGCAGGATTTACACAAATTGTAAGCGGAGATTCAAATATAGCATCAGGATCTAAAACTGTAATGTTAATAGTATCCATGAAAACCGATCCATTCTCATTTTTTTGAGTGAGTGTCACCTCATCTCAAAAATCCCATTTAAAAAGTGAATGATGAAACTGATCGGGATTATACGTAGCTTCAAAATGTACCAATAACAGACCAAACCCCTGAATTCGAGACACTATAATCTGACCCTTCCCCATCCCCGGCATTACCAAACCAATCATTCCAAAAAAACCAACTATTAAACGCCTAAATTTTGTTTTCATAATATTCACTTATCAAACAATATAAAATTTCCTTTTTTCTTTTGTCATCATCAATATCCCTGAGCTAAAGCACAGGTCTATTGATGTTTATTTTTTTTTACTTTTAACCTTTCAACCTTCTCCTTTTGCCTTTCGCCTTTCGCCCATGATTCACATTTTCAAACTTCAATAATCTTATTCTTAATAGCATAAATCACCAACTCTGCGGTATTCTTCAGTTTCAGTTTTTGCATGATATGGTTTTTGTGAGCATCAACTGTTTTGCTACTTCTATACCTGATATTTTTGGCATGGTGATATCCATAATGACAATATCTGGCGTATTCAATTTTAGCATCTCTAAAAATCCGATGATCGTCGGTAAGTATGATTTTAATATTATGTTTCATTTTTAATAGGAATTTTAATCTTTATTTCTGTACCTTTTTGGATTTCAGATTTATAATCGCAGCTTCCATTCAGCAGTTCAGCCCTCTGTTTCATATTGAGAATTCCATTGCCTCGATTTTCAATATTTTGGATACTGAATCCTTTTCCATTGTCACTAATAGTAAGATAGATAAATCTATGATCAAAAGTGAGTTCCATTTTAGCGTTTGTAGCTTCAGAATGTTTAGAAATATTATGCATTGCTTCTTGGGCCATTCTATACAGGTAGATTTGTAGTTTCTGATTGAGAAGATTGTTGCCATATCCATGATGATCACGGTATTCAAAAAGCCATTATTTATGATTGGAGTTCCAATATAAATTGCTTTTTTGGTTTTCGAAAGATCCACAATTTGTGGTTTCCCTGATTTTCGAATATCATCATAGAACATAGAAATCTCAGGATCTTTAAGTGTGTCTACTAAGGCATGATGATTATTGGGATTAAGAAAAGAATCATACACGATGAGGTATCTATTCTAGTTGATTATAAAAATCTTTTGGCAATAATCGTAAGATTCGAGGAATTTATGAAGATATGAATCATTACATACTGGGTCATATGGATGAGGATCTTTAACCGGATCTGTTTCCAGGGAGTGAATCACCCTTGAGATCTCTGCAGATTTTGAAATGAGGGTCAATTCGCGTTGGCGATCTTGAAAAAGCTGTTCCATTCTACTTTTTTTCTCAATTCGAAGGGATGTCAGTTGATCAAAAGTTCGATTGAGCAGAGCCTGTTTCGAAGAATGGTATGAGTATGTACCAATAATCACGATTACAATAACGCCAAGAAGTACAAAATAGAGAATCAGCTTTTCGGTAATTGAGATTGATTCCATTAGGAACAAGAATAATTAGCAAAGATAACAAAAATAATGAGCTCTTAAGGCGGAGACCGAAGACCCAACAGCTACTTCTTCTTCAGAAACTTCTGAACGGCGAGTTCATAGTTTTTGGTTCCGTAACGGGTGGGATATTTCCCTTTAGTACAACCTTCACAAAGGATATTTTCAACTCCGGAAGAGGCAATCATATCTTCAAAGGAGAGATAGTACATCGATTCAACCGTAAACTCTTTAGCAATGGAAGCGTGTTTGGTAGAAACAGGAATGTTCCCTTCGTAAGTAGTGTATTTAGGAGCCATTAACTCTTTGACTGTAGGCATATTGATTCCGTAGAAGCAAGGGGCAACGATAGGTGGACTCATGATCCTTAAGTGCACACTTTTTGCACCGGCATTTCTTATTTTATAGATCAACCCCTTCAGAGTGGAGCCTCTTACTAATGAGTCATCAATCAAATAGATATCTTTGCCGGCAACCACTTCGGGGAGCACTTTATATTTCATATCGATACTTTCGTTCCGCTCTTTGGAGTCGTTGATAAACGTTCTTCCCACATATCTGTTTCTGATGATTCCTTCCATACAGGGGATTCCAAGGGTAAAGGCAAAAGAGTCAGCAGCTGCTTTTGAAGAATCGGGTATTGGGATGACCAAAGCGTTAGATTTATCCACATCCTTCTCTTTTTGTGCCATGATATGACCTGATTGAGATCGGAAAACATATACAGAAATGCCATCGAATTTACTTGCAGCACTAGAGAAATAGACCAACTCGAGGAGACAGATCTTTTTATGATCAGCTACATATCGCAAATTATGAACCAATTGACCTTGAGAATAGATCACAATTTCACCAGGTTGCATATACTTATTAAATTCGAAACCGATACTTTCCAAAGCAATGGTTTCGCTAGAAAATCCGATCATCTGATCATTAATGGCATAGCTCAAAGGGCGAATCCCTTTTCTATCACGGGTAGCAGCCATATCCCCTTTTGCATTCATCATCACAATGGCAAAACCTCCATCCAGGCACTCTAAAGCATAAGAAAGGGCATCTTCCAAAGAATGAGATGCACTTTGAGTCAAACCAATAGATAGAATATGCATTAAAATTTCAGTATCGTTATCGTAAACAAAATTATAACCATAACGATCCATCAACATTTGTTTCAAATCTTGAGCATTAGCGATGTTTCCGTTAAAAGCAAAACTAAACCAGTTTGCCAACATAGGGTGCCTCATTTCATAAGGTTGCACAAAATCAATTTGATTCACACCAGAAGTAGCATAGCGGGTATGTCCAATAACCATATCTGCAACTTCGGGAATCGAATTGGCATCTGAAAAAATGCTGGACACCAAACCTACATTTTTAAAAATCTTAATCCTATTTGGTTTTGAATGATTGTAAAAAGCGAGCCCCGCAGCTAACTGTCCCCGATGTTGCAGTTGATACAACATGTTTACGGATAATTCCGGCAACAATGCCCCTGTTTCAATATCATCTTTATTTCTATTAATCAAGGCAATAACGCCACATTCATGAGTACAATCGTTAGCAATATCTGACATAAATAAATTTTTTGCAAAAGTAAGATTTTTTTTGCGATAAATGTACAATTCTATTCACTTTTTTTGAGTTTTTAATTTTCGGATTAGCTAACTTTTTTATTTTAACTTTTTTATTACTTTTGCCTATATAAATAATACTTAATAGATTAGAAAATGATGGAGTTTATACACATTAATTCAGAAACCAATGGATATATCAAAGCGGTAGAACATGATCTTCAAATTGGAGTGATCACATATTACTGGGAGGATGAACACACAATTGTTGTCGATCATACAGAAGTAAACCCACAGTTTGAAGGACGTGGGATTGGCGCAGCTTTGGTAAAAGAAATCATACATTATGCAGATAGTCAACATCTAAAGATTATTCCATTGTGCCCATTTGTCAAGGTGGTACTCGAAAGAACAGGTTATTTTAAAAAAAACTAGTTTTAATATGATTTATTTCAGAAATATATTATATTTGCAAAATAATTAGTAACAATTTTATTATAAACATTTTAAATGTTTATTTATGGTTATCCAATTAGAACAAACTATCGATTTTAATAAAGTGAACTCCTTATTAGAGGGTTTTTACCGCACAACGGGGTTTGTTACAGCTATTTTAGATCTGGAGGGAAACATTCTATCCAAATCTGGATGGAGGGATGTTTGTTTGAATTTCCACAGGTTGCATCCCGTCACATCAAGAAGATGCAGAATCAGTGACACATTTCTTGCCAACAAAATGGCTGAAGGAGTGCAATATCACTATTATAAATGTTTGAATGGTCTTATTGATGTGTCTGTACCTATTGTGATACGAGGAAATCATGTTGCCAATCTCTTTTCAGGACAGTTTTTCTTTGAGGAACCTGATATGGAATTTTTTAAAAAACAAGCTGTTGAGTTTGGCTTTGATCAAGAAAGCTATCTTGCCGCAATAGCTGCTGTACCTATTGTTTCAGAAGAGAAAGTTAAAACAACAATGAATTTCTTACTCCAGGCAACAGAGTTGATCAGTGAACAAGGGTATCAGAATCTTTTACTGGAAGATTTTAACAGATCTTTAACTGAAAGTGATAACCGGTTTTACAAAATATTCAATGCGAACCCGATACCGATCTCTATAATGGATTTAAAAACAAAAACGTACACCAATGTTAATCAATCCTGGTGCCGATTTTTTGGATACAAACAGGAAGAAGTGATTGGATCAAACTATGAAAAACTGGGGATCATCACCAGGGAAACAAGAGCAATGATAGAAAAAACACTCGAAGATTCCGACAATATTGACACCTTAGAGCTTGAAGTATATACCAAATCCGGGGCCAAAAAAAATGTAAATTACAACCGAGTCATGATTCAGATTGATGAGAAAGATTATTTAGCATACCTCATGACTGATATAACTGAGCGGAAACAGTATGAAAAAACAATATTGAGTATCAACAATGAACTGGAAGCCAAAGTAAAGAAACGAACTGCCGAACTGGAAGCATCTAACAAAGAGTTAGAATCTTTCTCTTATTCCGTATCTCACGATTTAAGAGCCCCGTTGCGACACATCAATGGATATGTAGATTTGCTTAATGAAAAATTCAAAACAGAACTGCCTGAAAAAGCACAACATTATTTAAATGTAATCAGTAAAGCTTCAAAACAAATGGGTGTTCTGATTGATGAATTGCTTTTATATTCTAGGACTGGAAGACAAGAACTCAACCGATCTGATGTAAATGTGAATGAATTAATCAATGATATTTTGGAAAAATTTCATTTTGAGCTTCAAACACGAAAGGTGGAGTGGGATATTGTATTAATGCCAAATATTTACGCAGATTATATCTTGCTAAAACAAGTCTGGGGAAATTTAATCGATAATGCCCTTAAATATTCAAGAAACAATGAAATAACACGTATATCTATTGGATATCACGAGGATACAGAGAAATACACTTTTTTCATTAAAGATAATGGTGTGGGATTCAATATGAAATATGCTGGGAAACTATTCGGTGTTTTTCAAAGATTGCATTCGCAAACTGAATTCGAGGGGACTGGAATCGGTTTAGCTACTGTACAAAGGATCATCCATAAACATAACGGAAAAGTCTGGTGTGAGGCAGAATTAGATCAGGGGGCCCAATTTTATTTTACTATTCCAAAAAAAATATAATTATGAATTTAATCGATTTAAAAACTATTTTAATTGTCGAAGATAATCCACAGGATGTTGAACTTACTATTGAAGCATTATCCAGTCATAATTTGGCAAACCATGTGGTGTCTGTTGGGGATGGTGT
>JAEWUL010000163.1 GCA_023459435.1 Bacteroidota bacterium | reverse complement strand
AATTGAATTTCTGAATTTAAGAAAATTTTCATTTTATATCAAAAAACACTTGACAAAGTCTTAGAATACAAAACCTCCGGTTTTGTAATGGGTATTGGGTTTTAGGTTTTGTGCACATTGAGCACTTGAGCAAACGAACCCAACCCAACCCCGAATGGGGTTGCATGTTTCTTTTACTTTCTTTTTGCTTGATCAAAAAGAAACAAAAAATCAAGGCCACAAAATTCCGCCCGCTCAGTCTGACCAATTAACGAACGCTACCCTTGCTTCAAAAACCGCGCTTATCTTACTCCATTTTTTCTTTCGTGGTGCGGTTTTTCGAATCGTCTCCCCACAAGCGTTCGTAAACCGCTTCAGACTTTCACGCTATTCCGCCTCGCCTTGTGGCCTCCCAACGCACTTGCTCCGAAACTTCGTTATATGTTGGTAAGCATTTGAGCAACCCCATTTCAAAGAATATGTTTTTTTAAAGTTAATTAAAGAAGGTCGTTTAATTTTCAATCAGACAGTTTAGTCTCGACAAGTAAGGATTTGTCAATATTTTGAGGTAAAAGTTTTTCTAATTGACTTGTTTTGGTTTCATTTATATTTTCTACTACATAAGCGAACCAATCATAAGGATTAATATCGTTTAGTTTGCAAGTTGCAAAGAAGCTATAGTAAATGGCTGTAAATTGGGCGAACTCATGATTACCCGCAAACAAGTAGTTCTTACGACCTAAAGCCAAGGGACGAATCGCATTTTCAACTCTGTTATTATCTATTTCGATCATACCGTTTTGAAGATAATTCATTAAATTATCCCACCTTTCTACACAGTAGTTGAAAGCTTTTCCTATTGGACTGGATGGCAACACATCTTTTCTATGATCTGCAATATATTTTCCAATTTGGTTTAATAGGGGAAGAGATTCTTTAAGTCTTCTTTGATAGCGCTCTTCTACCGTTTCATTTTGTTCTTTTGAGATCTCTTCAACTTTATAAAGTTCTTGGATCAATAACATCACAGCAGTAGCAGGAGCTTTATCATTACTTAATGCTTTTTCAAAATATCTTCTGGCATGAGCCCAACATCCAATATGTAAAATCTTATGTTTACGGATAGCCACATCATAAGCTGCATATCCATCTGTTTGTAAAATTCCACGATATTGATCTAAAAAATGGTTAGGTAAACTTTGACTTCTTGAAGGGGCATACTCAAACAGCACAGATAACTCCCGAACTGCATTACTTACCCACATATAACCTCGTTTTGTTTTCCCTTTTGTTTCTCGATCCATAACCTGGATCGGTGATTCATCCATTTGTAAATAGGGAGATTGTTGAACTTTCTGTCGATGAACTTTATAAAGTATTTCCAAAAGTTCTGATGTTAATCTGATCCAATTTTCAACTGTTGATGCATTTAATGTTATTCCCATTAATTTCAACTGTTGTAATTGTCTGTGAATGGGTAAATGAAAAACATATTTGTTTACAATCAAATAAGACAACAAACTTGAGCCGGCAATAATTTTTGGAATCGGACGAGATAATTCTGCAATTACTTGTCTTTGTTTATTGTTTTCATCAGGTTTTGTTATATAGATAGGTCTGATGATGCGTCTGATAAACAAATAAGCGGGTTTAATATGTAACTCTTCTGTAATCTCTTCCCTGATACGAACCATTCCTGTAACATCTTCCGTAGGTTCTAAAACAACTTCTTCTACAGGTAGATCTTTTGGCAATGGTTCTCTTCCAGGATGTTTGCCATCATAACTTTTACGTTTTTTAATTATGACTTCAACCTCTTCAATCAACTCCTTCTTTTTGGCATCAAGAACCTCTTGGGGAAATAGCTCCAGTTGATCAGGATTTTCAAAACGTTCACTCTTTTGTCCAAAAATCATTCGTTTAAGCTGCTCCAAAAAGTAAGTAAGACGACTAATCTCATCTTCTTTTTTACTAATAATCACTTCTTGTTTATTGATGATTAATTCCTGCTTATTGATCTTTTTTTCGTTCTCTTTAATCTGCTGATCTTTTTGCATAAGCAATTTTTTGAGTTCTCTTAACTCATTTTGTTGTTCTGTTAATTGCTTGTTTTGCGCTTGTTTCATGTAACAAATATACAAAAAATATTGTTGCAAAACAACCATTTATGTAAGAAAAATGAACTTTTTTATGCAATTTTATACCGCTTGCTTTTCTTAAAAGTATCTACAGAAAGTCCTTCTAAAAGCATTAAAACATCTTCTCTTTTTAGTTCTAAGCCACCATCACAATCAGTAGTGCGTGCTTTATATCGCCCTCTTTCTAATCGCTTGTAATAAATTACAAACCCATCACCATCCCAATAAAGCATTTTTATATGCGTTTTCTGTCTGTTTATAAAGATAAAAACTGCTCCAGATGTCGGAGTTTTTTGCATAAAATCACGCACAATACCTGCTAATCCATCAAAACTATTATGAATATTGATTGGTTTTGTGCATAGATAATATCTTATGGAATTACTAAATCCTATCATGACTAATATATTTTCAATTGAATACCATTCGGTAGTGTCAACTCAACTTGGGGCATTCTTGATCCCTCTGATTTAATATTTTCTTGCGTTAGTTCAATAAATGAAAATTCTTGATCTTTACAACTTGTTCTCCTGACTGATTCTTCCGGACATAATTTATGTGTCCAATATCTGAACGAATCATAACTTATCCCATGTTCTATCGCAAAATCCTTTTTGGTTTGATTGCTTTGCTTCCACAACTCAACCATACTTGTCATCTCTGACTCTTTTGTTATAATATTCATCGCTTTTTTACCGCAAAAATAAAATGATCATCTCTCATTTACAAGATGGGGTTGCTCAATTGCTTACGAGGACGCAGAGATTTTAAAATAATAAAATCCTTCGTGATCTTTGCGCTCTTTGCGGTTATTCATAATTATAAAGCGGTTCAAATAAAAAAGGGCAAAAAAAAAAAACCTCATCTTAATGATGAGGCTTTATGGTATTGGGCGACGACCTACTCTCCCACCAAATTGGCAGTACCATCGGCGCAGTTGGGCTTAACTTCTCTGTTCGGAATGGGAAGAGG
>JAEWUL010000162.1 GCA_023459435.1 Bacteroidota bacterium | reverse complement strand
CAAAATCGGTAATCCCATACGTTCTGAAAACATCTGCAATGTTCTCGTATCTAATGTCATATAATACATTACCCAGGTCGAAGATAATGTTCTTGATGTTTGTTAAATCGAGTTGTTTCATTAAAATAGTCGTGCTAAAACAGTATCAATTAATTTTTCCATATAGGGATGGTAGTTGGAAGAGAACTCTTTGGTGACTCTGTTGGCAATACCGACACAAACCGTTAATGTTTGATGCCCTAAAAGGTGTCCCAAACCATAGACTGCGGAGCACTCCATTTCAAGGTTTGAAAATTTATGATTTTGATATTCAAAAGTTTCAATTAAATTGTTGAGATTTGGATGACTTAATTCACCTCTCAATACTCTCCCTTGTGGTCCGTAAAAACCGGGTGCACTGGCCGTAATCCCTTTAAACATATCAAAAGCCACCTGATTTAAAAGGGTGAAATCTGCAGGAAAACAGTAGGGATGTGGAAGACGATCACCCCATCCTGTATGTTGGATAAAATGGTTTACTAATGGATCATATTGGGTGGAATCGTGTTGATAAAACTGAAGTAATCCATCGAATCCGAATCCGTATTCGCCAGCAATATAAGAATTTACAGGGATATCACCCTGTAAAATGCCACAAGTTCCGATTCTGACAATACGAAGTGATTTAAGTTGTTCTTTCACTTCCATTTTCTCAAAGTCAACGTTGGCCAAAGCATCCAGTTCGTTCAGAATGATGTCGATATTATCGGTTCCCATTCCTGTAGAGAGAACAGTGATTCTGTTGCCTTTGTATGTACCGGTATGCGTAACAATTTCACGGTTTGATTGTTTCACTTCAATAGAATCGAAGCGGGCAGAGATGAGAGGAACCCTGCCGGGATCTCCCACAAGTATAACAGTATCAGCTAATTGATCAGGATGGAGCCCAATGTGGTAGATCGCTCCTGAGGATTGTCTGGGTAATTCAGATGCTCGTATTTTCATAGGAAATGGATTAAAAGAGGGAGGTTATTCCAAAATTCTTAAGAATTCGACGGTTAAATTCCATACATTTTCAACAGACTCAATATGCACTCTTTCTTGAGGGGAGTGAGGATCTTCAATAGTAGGTCCATAAGAGATCATATCCAAATGGGGCGCTTTTTCGTAGAACAAACCACATTCAAGTCCGGCATGTATTGCTTGAACATCAAGAGGTTTATCCAGAATATTTTTATAGGCACGTGATAAGAACCGAAGGGCAACAGAGTTAGGATTTGGTGTCCAACCCGGGTATTCATCACCGTTTTTTACATCTTCGATACCAGCAGAATATAAAGTAGCAGAGATCATATCTACTGCATCCTTCTTTTTGGATTTCACGGAACTTCTTTGACTGGTACTGATGATTATTTGTTTGTTTATTGTTTTGACAGAAGCCAGATTGGATGATGTCTCTACAAAATTTGGAATGTCTTGAGCCATATGCAACACTCCATGAGGGAATGCATAAAGTGCGTTGAGCAAGTCAACCTGATCATATTCGTTCATGATCACTTTTGGAAGTGGAATCTCTTCATGAGAAACAGCAACGTACGGATCAGTAACAAAAAACTCTTTCCGATAAAGATCGTGCATCGAATTCATATAATCGATAAAACCTTGTTTTTTATCAACAGGGACGATCACTTGGGCTCTACCTTCACGAGCGATTGCATTTTTAACAGTTCCGGCATTGATTTCTGCGATTCGGATGTCAAAGTCATTATAGGCATTCCAAAGGATTCTGTTTAAAAGTTTTACGGCATTGCCGCGACCATAGTTAATATGAGCCCCGGAGTGTCCTCCTTGAAGACCGGTAACAGAAACTAAAAATGCTACATAATTATTCTGATTGTATGAGTCCCAATCAGGATTCATAATCCCTTCAGTATCAATACCACCGGCACAGCCAATAAAAAACTCACCCTCTCTTTCGGAATCGAGATTCAATAACATTTTTCCATTTTGAAGAAAAGAGGGATCTATACGGAAAGCACCTGTAAGACCAGTTTCCTCATCAACCGTAAAAAGAAACTCCAATGGACCATGTTCAAGATCTGTAGCTTCCATGAGGGCTAATTCAATAGCAACTCCGATTCCATTGTCTGCACCTAAAGTAGTACCCTTAGCACGTAACCATTCACCGTCAACATAGGTCTGGATGGGGTCTTTATAAAAATCAAAAGGATTATTTTGTTCTTTTTCGCATACCATATCGATATGACTTTGAAAAATGACAGGAGTGACATGTTCTTTTCCTGGTGTAGCAGGTTTGGAGATCAGGATGTTGCCGGCTTGATCAGTTTTAGTGATTAATCCTAATGATTTACCAAAATTTACAATCCAGGATATGATTTTCTCTTCATGTTTTGATGGTCGGGGAATCTTACTTATTTCATTGAAAAAGTAAAACACTCGTTTAGGATTTAATTCCAATATATCAGTCATCGTACAGTAAAAATAATTATTAAACTTGTTCAGTTTTTTTTATGTGAGGAGTTACAGATTGTTATAGTTGAAATGAATGTCATTTTAAGATTCGCAAATATAATGAAAAAATCTTTAAAAAACAAATATTTAAAAATTTTCAGCAAATAATATTCCTAAAGATCCTATTTTTGGAATTTCTTTGGTATAAGTTGTGCTTAATTTTGTGAACAAATTGTGTTTTTAGAATCATAATTTTTTGTATATTTGCACCCTTAAAAAAAATAAAGAGATCATGAAAAAGTTAGTATTAATCAGCTTATTTGCAATCTTTGCAACAACAATTTTTAACGCAAATTCTCAAGAAATGACACAAGAACAAAGAATTAGTTATGCCCTAGGAGCTAATGTGGGTGAAAGTTTTAAAAGTAATGGAATTGAAATCGATTTTAACGCTTTTAAAGATGGATTTTTAGCAGGTATGGAAGGAAAGAATAAATTTTCACCTGATGAAATGAACCCCATTTTCCAACAATTAAATCAAATGATTCAAGCCAAACAATCTGCCGGATCTGAAGAAGAAAAAGCTAAAGGACAAAAATTTTTAGATGAAAACAAGACAAAAGCAGGAGTTATAACTCTTCCTTCCGGATTACAATATAAAGTGATCACAATGGGAACAGGTGCTAAACCTTCCGCTACAGATGTTGTTAAAGTACATTATCATGGCACTACAATCGATGGAACTGTATTTGATTCATCTGTTCAAAGAGGTGAACCGATCTCTTTTGGATTAAATCAGGTTATTCCAGGATGGACAGAAGGTGTTC
>JAEWUL010000161.1 GCA_023459435.1 Bacteroidota bacterium | reverse complement strand
TACTTTATCTAAATAGTATCCATACATCTGAAGCCCTAATTGCGCGATTGTTGGGGCATAATCCTTCGACATTTTCGAGCGGTTATCCTCATACCATTTCTCGATCTGGGAGGTCGATTTCCAGAAGTCGATATGATTTAAAACCAAATGGGACATAAAATCAAAACACCGTTGTTCTGTTTTTGGGTATTGAGCCAGTTTGGAAAGTTTCTTTTTAAAATAACCAATATTAACGAAATAGCTAAACCGGTGATTTTCAAAATGATCTTCCAACATTTGCATGATCTGATCTGGGAAATGGTCATACTTAATGACTGAATCAAACTGTGTATCAATGAAGTTTAAAAAATTAAACAGCAGTTGTTTAGAGATTTCATCTGGTAATTGTTCTTTAAAAAGTTGATTAAAAATATCCAGAATCGATTCAATCACAAACTCCAGTTTATTCATTTCCTTATAGATCCAGAAATCACTATTCAGAACATGAACCATCAGTTTCACGATCTCTTTCCGATTGGAAAAAGGATGGTGAAATTCGTTGAAAAACTCCTCTGCTCTTTTATGAATTCCCCAATAATTTTCGGAAAGGCTGATAAACAACTGATGGTTTTCAGGGATAGAATAGGGAACATTTTGAGTTCTTTTCAGATTCACCTCCAGTGCTTTTGATTTAATCATTTCTATCATGTTCCTATAGTCTAATTAATTACACCTCAAATAATTATTTGTTTATTGTCTTTTAAATCTTCTGCAATATTACTAAAGATTTTCCGATTTATCTACTATAATGTTGTTTTTTTCAAAATTTGATTATCTTTGCATCATCATTCAGATTGTTACATTTAAAATTATCATTATGGAATCAGACGAACAAGTTACAGGAATGCAACACCAATTAGAATTCAATGAAGAGATCAGAAGGTATCTGGATTTCACTACTAGGTGGGGGAAATTTTTCGCCATTTTAGGATTTATTGGAACAGGGTTTATTTTTTTGGCCGGGATCATTTTCTTGACTTTTGGATCAACCATGAATGAACTCAGTTCAACACCTGAACTCCCTCAGTTTGTCAATTCAATTGTTGGGGTGATCTATCTTTTAATGGCTGTACTATATTTTTTCCCTTGTTTATATTTATTCAATTTCTCTAACGAAGTATCAAAGGGATTAGAAATGGATAATCAGGAAGCGTTTCATTTAGGTTTTAGAAACTTAAAATCACTATTTAAATTCTCGGGGATTGTAAGTATCGTTTGCATTGGATTATTTATCATTATGTTTATTATTATCTTCATTGGGGCCCTATTTGCTGGCATTTAAGATGTATGAAACCTAAACTTTCTCCTCATATAGCTCTGATTCTCAAAACACTACCATTAAAACCAGGCGTATATCGTTTTTTGGATGAAAATGGCAAAATCATCTATATCGGAAAAGCGAAAGTGCTCAAAAAAAGGGTCTCTTCCTATTTCAATAAAAACCATGACCTAGGCAAAGTGAGAGTCATGGTGACCAAGATTGTCGATATTCAGACCACCGTTGTAGATACGGAATGGGAAGCTTTGTTGCTGGAAAACAGCATGATTAAAGAGTACCGACCGCGATACAATGTGATGTTAAAAGATGACAAGACCTACCCCTGGATTGCCATCACAAAGGATGATTTCCCCCGAATTTTTGCCACCCGACAACCAGACAAAACCAAGCAGGAACTTTTCGGCCCCTACCCTTCCGGAAGGTTTATGCACACCTTACTGGAAACGATTTACGAAGTATTTCCTTTACGGACATGCAAAATGATCAGTCAACACACACGCCCTTGTTTACAATACCATATTAAAAAATGTGCAGCTCCTTGTGCTAACCTGATCTCAAAAGAGGAATATCAAGCAAATATTAAAAAGGCTATTGAAATTATTAAGGGAAATAACAATAATGTGATCAAGCAGTTACGCGAGGAGATGATGCAATATGCCCATGCCTGGGAGTTTGAAAAAGCGCAATTGATCAAAGAGAAAATTGAAATTCTGGAAACTTATAAAGGAAAATCTGTGGTTGTGAATCCAGAAATCACCAATTGTGATGTGTTCTCCATCCAAACCGATGAAGATGCAGCTTATGTTAACTTCCTGAGGATTGTGGAAGGATCCATCATTCAGGCATACACACTGGAATTGCTCAAAATCAATGATCTTACACAAGAAGATTTATTGTTAATGGCGATGGTGGAGATCGAAAAACGGTTTGGACCACTTTCTAAAGAGATTATTGTTCCTTTTATCCCGGAGATAAAATTGGACAAAGTCACTTTTACCTATCCACAACGGGGGGATAAGAAAAAACTTCTGGAACTATCTGAAAAGAATGTCAAATTTTATATTTTAGAAAAACGGAAACAGGAAGAGTTGGTGGATCCCAACCGACACGCTAACAGAATCTTAAAGACGCTCATGACCGATTTAGGGATGGAACAACTGCCCGAAAGGATTGAATGTTTTGACAATTCCAATACCGGCGGTGACGAACCGGTTGCGGCCATGGTTTGTTTCATCAATGGAAAACCGGATAAAAAAGAGTATCGACATTTCAACATCAAAACGGTAGTGGGCCCGGACGACTTTGCTTCTATGGAAGAAGTGATTTACCGAAGATATTCCAGAGTTTTGGAAGAGAAAACGCCACTACCTGATCTGATCATCATTGATGGTGGAAAAGGACAGTTAGGGGCGGCATACTCAGCACTCTCCAAACTTGATTTACAGGATAAAATCATGATGATCGGTATTGCAAAAAGGTTGGAAGATATTTACAAAGTGGGTGAATCTTTACCCATATACATCGATAAAAAGTCGGAATCGCAAAAATTATTGCAAACCATTCGGGATGAAGTACACCGATTTGGAATCACCCATCACCGAAAGAGGAGAGCCAAGAAAAGTATCGCCTCCGAATTAGATCAAATAGCTGGTATTGGTCCCAAAACCAAGGATCAACTATTGAGCCACTTCAAGAGTGTCAAAAAGATCAAAGAAGCCTCCGTGGAGGAACTAACGGAACTGTTAGGGCCGGCTAAAGCGGAGATTCTCCGGAAATATTTTAAGTAAGCGCCAGTTTTTTAAGACCAAGGTACAAAAGAATTAGTATTCTAAGACTTTGTCAAGTGTTTTTTGAAAAAAAATGAAAATTTTCTTAAATTCATAAAATCAGTTAGTTGAATTTGTAAATTAGCAAATGTTTAACTGAAAGCTGATAGTATATTTCGATTATTCATTTTTAATTTATTCGCGCATTCGCGGCTTCTTAATAAAAAAAATCTGTGGTTATCTGTTCAATCTGTTACATCTGTGTGCTATTTACTTATTACTTTTTACTTATTACTTCTTTTCGCCCTTAGCCTAACTAGCTTATTAGATTATTTTTAAACAAATGATTAAATTATTTGTTTTATTCAATATTTTAATTTATCTTTGCAGTATAATTTTAAAGATAAAACGATGTCAAAGAAAATGGAAATATCTGAAAAAGACCCTACTACGGAAGAAAAAATCAAAGAAGCGGCGCGGAAAGTGTTTCATAAAAAAGGTTATGCCGGTACCAGAACGCGTGATATCGCTGAGGAAGCGGGCGTCAATCTGGCCCTTTTGAATTACTATTTTCGGAGTAAAGAGAAACTTTTCGACCTCATCATGGAGGAGACCATGCAATTGTTCTTCCAATCCTTGAAAGGACTTATTAACAATGAACGTACCACTTTACAGGAAAAATTGCAGGATTTTACGACTCAGTACATCGACTTTCTTTGCAGTCAACCGGAATTACCCATTTTCATTTTAAATGAGATCCAGATGAACCCCAAAGGGTTAAGTGAAAGGATGGGGCTTCAGCAGGTGGTTATTGGGGCCTATATTCTAAAACAATTTAAAGAAGATATAGGGAACAAAGACATTCCGGATTCAGCTCTCCTTCAGATGATTATAAATATTATTGGAATGATGGTCTTCCCATTTATTGGCAAACCCCTATTAAAAGAGATTTTTAATTTATCAGACGAACAATTTCAGTCTATGATGAATGATCGTAAAAAGCTGGTC
>JAEWUL010000160.1 GCA_023459435.1 Bacteroidota bacterium | reverse complement strand
TACTTCCTAAAATGGAATCTTTTCTCGTCCATAATTCTTTCTCAGAATCTGTACAATTGAAACCTCTTGATAAAAGTGATGCGAAAATTGTAGTTACTTCAGATCAAAACAAAGAGATCCAATTTGTGATTACTTCTTCAGATATTCAGGATGCTCTGTTCTCATTGCTGAATAAAGATTTGGTAAATCGTATAACCAATAGTGTGGAGGATTAACCATGTCTAACCTTATTTATCTGATTACCAGCTTACCCTCTTTGTCTTTCGGTCAACCTCCTCCGTTGTCGTTTGATCAGTTTTATCTCGATGCTAAAGAACAACTCTCAAATAAAGATTTTGAAACATTGCATAAGATTGATCTTCAATTGTTTGATCCAGAAAAATTTTCTGCTTTGAAGGAGTTTTTCCCTTATATGGAAGCACTGAAATGGGAGATGAATAACTTGAGAGAGGCTAGAAAAAACGATAGAACACCCACTTTGTTATCACTCCCAAAAAATATGCTGGATCAAAATCCTCTCGAAAGGGAAAAAACAATTATGAAATGGCAATGGGATCTTCTTTCAGATCTGGACATGACCGATCCTTTCTCCCTAAAAGTGGTTTTTGTGTATAAATTGAAACTTCAAATTCTGCACAGACTCTATTCTTTTAATCCTTCCAAAGGTCTTGAGATCCTTGAAGTTGTTGTAAATCCACCCAAAAAAGAAAAGGAGATCTAAAGTTATGGCTGTACTGAAAATTAAATATACCAAAACCGAAAGAGCTAAACAAAAAAAGATTCTGAAAGTTTCTCAACGGATGCTCCCCCTTTTTGAAGCTATGGAAAAATCTTTGATGGGGACCATCAACACCATTGCAGAACGTATCGAGAGCATCAAAGAAGCGATTGAAATGAATAGAAACCATGCTTCTCCATGGATCGCTATACTAAGCGATAGTTGGGTCGATATCACTTCTTATATCTCAGTGAAAGAGATCATAACTAAACCGGTTGATGTGGCTGGAGTAAGGGTCTATCAATTTGAAAAAGTGGATTTTGATGTGGCGCCTATTAGTGAAGATACTCCACTCTGGGTGGATGATGCTATAGAATTGATGAAAGATCAACTGCAACTTCTTGCTGAAATTAAAGTATTGTTGCTCCAGATTGAACTCCTTGAAGAGGAACTCCTCGAAGTACGCGCCAGAATTAAACTTTTCGAAAACAGAAGGATACCTATGGCCAAAACAGCAATTCGCAAGATAAGTCAAAAACTTCAGGATGACGAACGTTTGATGATTGCTACTGCTAAAGTGGTGAAAACAAAATTAATAGAGGAGGTGCAACCATGATAGTTCCAATGAAAAAAATCACACTTTTCATGTCAGAAGCTGACCTGAAGACGCAACTTCAAAATTTGGGAGACCTTGGAATGCTCCATATTTCTCCTTATCAACCTGCCGAAGATGAATCTATTCATCTCCTGAATACTCAAATGAAGAAACTGGAAGATGGAATATCAATACTTTCAAATCTTGATCTAACGATCCCTCTTCAAAATCAAAATAGGACTCATTCTTTTAGCCCTAACGAATCTAATCCAGATTTTCAACCCCTTTCTATTGATCAGGTGTTGCAAATCAACGATCAGATTCTTCAGGAAAATGATACGCTTAAAACCCTTGAACATGCCAAACAATGGTTTCATTTGTGGGGTAATGTTTCACATAATGAGATTCTTTTACTTAAAGATAAAGGGATTTATTTTACCCTTTATCTTCTCAAAGAAGAGCAATACAAAAAAGTTTCTTGTCAAAGTAATATTATTATTGTCGGTAAAGTGGAACAACAATATCAGGTGATCCTGTTTTCTTATGATCCGAACGAGAAACTCCCATACGATGAAGTGTCTTTCCCCGAGTATGACCCTGATCAGATCCCTCAATTGATCGATCAAAGTACAGCTAATCGCAAGGAGCTTTTAATGAAAATGGAACACGCTTCACTTCAACTGGATCACTATAAAACAGAGTATGAAATCCTGCTGAACAAACACGCAATTCAAACCGTACAATTCAGTGGATTGGATCTGGATAGTAAGGTCAGGTATTGGAAAGGGTACATTCCTAAAGAGTTGATTCCCTCCTTTATTTCAACTGCGGATCAAGAACATTGGGGCTATCTGATTCAGGATCCTGAACAGGAGGAACTCGATGAAGTTCCTACACTGATCCGAAATACCAAATGGGTATCCTGGATCAAACCGGTAATGAACTTTATGGGTTTGGTACCTGGTTATCGAGAGATCGATGTGTCTCAGATCTTTATGATTTTCTTTACTTTTTTTACAGGTATTCTCGTTGGTGATGCGGGCTATGGATTTATTTTCTTTCTCTTAACCCTTTTCGTTCATCGTAAAAAAGGGTTCAAACCTCAAATTGAGATCTCCTTGTTTTATACCCTTTCAGCTTCAGTTATGTTCTGGGGAATTATTACAGGTACCTATTTTGGATCTCAACAGATTGCTGAGATCCCCTTCCTGACTCAGTTTATAGTGCAAAAAATTGCTACTTATGGAGGGGATTCTATTTTCCTTCAAAAGTTTGTCTTTACTCTGGGAGCCATCCATTTGTCAATTGGTCATCTCCAAACCGCTTTTAAATATCTCAACTCCGTCAAAGCGCTCGCTCAGATAGGTTGGGTAGCAATCGTTTGGGGTCTCTACCTGCTTGTGCTTCAGATGATTCTTAAAGAGCCAAACCCAAATCTAATGTTATGGTGTTTCATTGGCGGTACATTATTGGTAGCACTGTTTTCAAATCCGGGCCCCAGATTCTTTAAAGGGATCTTCTCATCTTTGGCTAATCTGCCATTGAGTATGATCAGCGGCTTTTCGGATGTGATTTCATATATCAGACTATATGCTGTGGGATTATCCACAGTTCTGATGGTCTCCAGCTTTAATGAAATGGCAATAGGGGAGGGGATCACTACCGTTCTTGCAGGTGTTGGGGCCGTTTTGGTTCTTATACTGGGGCATGGTCTCAATATGGTACTTGCTGCTATGGCAGTTATTGTACATGGAGTACGACTAAATATGCTCGAATATGCGGGACATGCCGGTGTTGAATTTTCTGGTAATGAATACAACCCATTTAAAATCAATAAAAAAACAAATAAAAATAGTACAAAATAAAATTTCTAAAACATGACATCAACCTTTTTATTAACAGTAGTGCAAGGTTTTGGCGAACATGCCATTGCATTAGGTATTGCCGGTGTTGGCTCTGCCATTGGTACAGGAATTGCTGCTTCTGGGGCAATGGGGCTCTGGAAACAATCAATCAAAGAAAAGAAAAAATTACCCCCTTTAGCTCTTGCTATGGTTGGGATGCCGTTAAGTCAGATTATCTATGGGATGATCTTTATGAACGCTATGATTGGCGCCAACCTGAATCCTGATAGTTATTTCAATCAAATGGTGTTAGGCCTTTTCGTTGGTCTGGCAATGGCCGTTTCCGCAATTATGCAAGGGAAAGTGGGTGCTGCAGCTTGTTCTAATCTGGCAGTAGATAGCAAACAGGGTGCAGGTATGTATATTGCAGCAATGGGGATCATCGAAACCGTTGCGCTTCTTGCAATGGTATTCGGATTAGGAGCCATTCCAAAAGGATAATCTTTTGATTTTAGATTATTTTCTATTTCAAAGTTTTCTGTTTACATAACTCTTGAAATCAGGCTCTTGTGGATCGTACTCTTCCCGCATTAAGTTGGAAGATACTATGAAGTCGGCAGTGGATCTGGAACACGCTGTTACAATATTGTAAAGCGTTGAAATACGTAATAATGCTTTCACATCCACATCGTGGGGTTGGGGCATCATCGGATCCCAGAAGAAGATCAGGATGTCAATATCTCCTTCACTGATCATCGCGCCTAATTGTTGATCTCCTCCTAAAGGGCCTGATTTTAGTTTGTTGATATTTAGAGTTTTATGTGATCCATTCTCTTCAATTTTTTGCTTTAACGCTTTCTCAATCAGGGTTCCTGTAGTACCAGTGCATACAAGTTTCTGTTTGATCAGAATCTCCCAGTTCCATTCTGCCCATTCTACTAAGTCTTTTTTGCAATTGTCGTGTGCTACTAAAGCAATTTTTTTTGTTTTTTTCATTGATTGTTTAAATTTCATTAAGTGATAAAATAGTAATATTAGTGTCTTTTTTGATCTCATCCATCATCTCTTCTATTTTGGTGAAGGTTGTAATCTGGATTTTAAAAAAATAGGTGGAACTATTGTTGATGTAGTTTTTCTGAAAAGTAGTGTAATAAACAAAGATATTGTTTTTTTGGAGAATTTTTTTTATTCTGTCAGTATCTGGATTTGAGATGGAAAACTGAATAGCCAACTGTTTGGTTTCTCCTGACATTGTTCTGTACTTATCCCATCTTTCCACAATTATTAATACAAACAGAGAAGCAAAAGTGAGAATAGTTGCCGGAATATACATTCCAACACCCACACTCATTCCGATGATTGCAACCAGTAAAATGCACGCAGCTGTAGTTAATCCATGGACACTTCCTCTGCTTTGGATGATTGCTCCGGCACCTAAAAACCCGATCCCTGTTAGAAGTTGCGCCGCAATTCTGGATGGATCACTATTTGAAAACTGAGGGTAAAACTGAGGAATCCATACAGATAAAAGAGTAGCTGTTGTTGATGCCATACAAATAATGGCAAAAGTTCGTAATCCCGCACTTTGTCTGCGAAATTGCCGCTCTATCCCAATTACAGAACCTAATAAAAAACTGATCCCTAACTTGAGTGCTGCCGATATAGTTGTTACCTCTGTGGTTAAAAGATTTTGTAGTAATTCTTTCATTATTCTATTCTTTACATTTATGACACAAAATTAATAAATGTTTTTGATTCCACAAAGTGGCAAATAAATATCGCTCCCCACCATCTTTGATCTGAAGCTTTTTTTTCAAGGTTTCTGTATCCATAGGAAAATTTCTGGTAGAAAGATTGTAAGCTTCTCCTTTTTGAAGATGTACTTTCAACTCCCTTTTGCTCATTCCAAAAACAGCATCAATTTGAAAAGATCTTCCAGGAAAGTTGCTGATGAAGGTGTCAGAAATGTACAAATGGGTATGGTAATCTACCTTTTGAAGGTGGTATCTGTTTCCAATCGTTTTAAAACCACCCGATTTCATAATGGCACTATTGGGTTCATACAGATATCCTGAAAGTTGAGATGCAATCACAGGGATCTCTTCCATTTCTTCTTTTAGCTTAAAATGAAACTGTTCCTCTTTTTGGATACTAATATTGGATGTGTGAATGATAATGTCAGATTGTTCCATCACTTTTTTGCAAACAGCAATCACTTCTTTGCACTCATTCTGAAGAGCTACAATATGAATCTCCCGGATTTCCGGAATCATGAGGATCAATCTTTTCAAGTCGAGCATGGGAGATAGTTTAAGGATAACGCAATT
The DNA here is from genome assembly GCA_023459435.1 of Bacteroidota bacterium. GTDB lineage: Bacteria > Bacteroidota > Bacteroidia > Bacteroidales > WCHB1-69 > UBA5429. The sequence continues at coordinate 501 of JAEWUL010000160.1, read as the reverse complement.
TCCTTTTTGAAAAAGCAGCTCTTTGATTGTGAGGATGTTGGGTTCACAATCGGTGATGTCAAACAGCTTTTCTCCCCGTTTCCCACGTCGGGCAGGATCAAGATAGAATGTGATGTTTTTTGGATCTGGAAATTCTACATTCTTGAGATAGTTTTCAGCATCCTGATGGATCACTGAGATGTTCTGTATTTTTAAAGCCTCAATATTATGTTCTAAAACTTCACACAACTCTTTCTGTTTTTCTACGAGAATGGTAGTAGAAAATTTTTGGGATAAATGAATTCCATCTACTCCAAACCCTGCAGTAAGATCCACTAAAACGGAACCTGAAAAAAGGTTTCTTTTATAAGCTGCAGTCATTTCAGAGGAAGATTGTTCCAGAGAAAGTGCAGGTGGAAAAACCAATTGAATATTGCTGCTCCATTCAGGAAGTTTATATTTGGCTTTCTGTCTGACCTGAATTTGTTGCAAAGCAAAGGGATAATCCACGAATGGTTGATC
>JAEWUL010000159.1 GCA_023459435.1 Bacteroidota bacterium | reverse complement strand
ACAATATACTGTGCTCTTTTACCCTGACTAGCAGCTAACTGATTGATTTCATACATTCTATTCCAATTGATCTGACTAAATGATTCATCATTTTTCCATCTGTCCAGATATTCCCAATACAAACTTGTTGTATCTCCATTTTCAATAAAATAACTGGGTAAATATCTGTAATAATCAGGTCTGGGATCAGCAGCATCATACCAGTTTAATGAGGTTGTACTGCTTCTGCCTATCGTTCCACCAATAGTGGATGTAACGGAATATTTGTTGCTTTCAGGTGTAAAATAGTGGGTTAAAAGAGCTACAGGTTCATGAGTAGATCTTGTTCTGGCACTCCTTTTTTCCCCTTTATACCATCCCCAGTTCGGATTGTAATAGTTGGATCCTGTTAACGTATACGCTTCATTTACAGAGTTCGCCTGCATATCTCTTACCGTTGGTGCTCCTAAAATAGTGATGTTCAATGCATGTCTGGGATTAAACTTCTTCTCAACAGCTAAAAAATAACTTAATGCATCGTATGAGGTTCCTTCAACATACGAAATCTCATTTCCAAATCTTGTAGATATAGATGTTGCAACAGACCAGCCACTCTTTAATACTCCAGTAGAGTAAGTTAACATTAAACGATTATTATAAGTTCTGTTGGATAATGAGTATGACCCTCTTATCTGCTTGGCGTATGCTGAAGCTCTTAAATTATAATTACTTACGCCACCAATATCTCCCAATGTGAACGAAGCCGGTGTCATATTAATTCTGGTATCAGGATAACGAACTACATGGTTCAAACCACCCCATTGTGAAAAAGTGGCTCTACCTGTTACCAAGTTGTTCATACTGAATCCGTTTAAATAGATTCCGTTGTACTTGTTATCGTACCCACGACTTCTGAAAAATGCAATACTAAAAGTGTAGGATGTATTATTCACGTATATATCTCTAGAAGATTGGAGCATACTTGGAATAAAAACATTGCCTGTATAATCTTCACTCTCTTGCCCCTCACCAATCGAAGAATTCGACGGAAGATTAATGTCCATCTGAATATTTTTTAAAGAATCAGTTTTTCCATTATCCACTTGGGAAAATACTGGAAACAAAATAGTTATAAAAAATATTATTAAAAGTAATTTTTGTTTCATATTTTTTTTTGTTAAATGAAATAGTTAGCAAAAATATAAAAAAAAAGTTTCTCTATATGTATTAAATATTATAAAAAAAAGTTTAATTTTGCACAAGAATATAAATCATATGAAATTGTTTAAATTTATCGTAGCTTTATTGAGTTTTTTTATTGTTAATTCGATAAATGCTCAACACACCAATACAGCTGTTATTGGTTTTTATAATCTTGAAAATCTGTTTGATACCATTAATGATCCCCATAAAAATGATGAAGAGTTTCTTCCGGATGGTAAAAATCAATGGAATAGCGAAAAATACCATATTAAATTAAAAAATATGGCTGATGTGATATCCCAAATTGGAAGTGAGCATGGTGGCTTGGTGATTTTGGGTGTTAGTGAAATTGAAAATGAACTTGTTCTTCAAGATTTGGTTCGACAAGAAAAATTAAGAAAATTTGGTTTTAAAGTTGCCCATCACGATTCGCCCGATAGGAGAGGAGTAGATGTAAGTTTTATTTACAATCCTTCACGATTTGAATTTTTAAGTTTAAAAGGGTTTAACCTTTCTGTTCCGGATAATCCTAATTTTATAACCAGAGATCAGGTGCTCATGACAGGTGTTTTGGATCATTCTGACACACTGTTTGTGATTGTAAATCACTGGCCATCTAAAATAGGGGGGGAGGCCAGAAGTGCTCCTTTAAGAATTGCTGCAGGAGAATTAACCAAACATATTTGTGATTCTATCTATTCTTTCCATCCGAATGCCAATATAATTATTATGGGTGACTTAAACGACAACCCCAATGCTAAAAGTCTAACCAAAGGTCTTGGTGCTATTGGAAAGATCAAAGAAATGGGTCCTCAAAAAATATATAACCCAATGTATCAAATGTATAGAGATGGAATTGGCACTTTGGCATATCAGGATAACTGGGATCTTTTTGATCAAATTCTGGTTTCTTATGACTTATTGTATTCTAATACCAATACATACAAATATGTTTCAGCTCATGTGTTTCGAAAGAATTTTATGTTGAATAAGTCGGGTTCTTTTGCCGGATATCCGTTTAGAACTTATGCCGGTGGTGCATTTTTAGGCGGTTACAGTGACCATTTCCCCGTTTATATCCTTTTACAAAAGAAATAATTTCTAACTATTACTTAAATTCATACTTGTATGAGCAAAAAAGTTGTCATAATTCCTACTTTTAACGAAATTGAAAATATTGAAAATATTATCAGAAAAACATTTACTGTTTTTGATGGGCATATTTTAGTTGTTGATGATGGTTCTCCCGATGGGACTGGAAATAAAGTGAAAGAATTGATGAATCAATTTCCTGATCAATTGTTTATTCAGGAACGTAAAGGGAAATTAGGGCTCGGTACAGCCTATATTCATGGTTTTAAATGGGCATTGGATAGGGGATATGAATATATTTTTGAAATGGATGCCGATTTTTCTCACAATCCTGAGGATCTGAACCGCTTATATCAAGCTTGTACAGAAGGAGCCGATCTAGCAATCGGTTCTCGCTATTGTAAAGGAGTTAATGTACTCAATTGGCCA
>JAEWUL010000158.1 GCA_023459435.1 Bacteroidota bacterium | reverse complement strand
AAATTCTAGTGTTGTTTTAGTCAATATTTCTAAGGGATTTCTGATATAAAAAATGAAAATGGAATAGATAACAATGGTAAGTAATATTGCAAAAGTGATAAATAGCACCAATTGTAAATTCAATTTTTGTAAAAGAACTTTGGAATTTTTAAAAATATCATCACCATTTTTTTTTTCTGTTTCATCAATAACATTAATTTTCATCAACATTTGCTCCCTTTTTGAGCCGACGTTTCCTGTATTAGCCACACTTTTTTTAATCTTACTTATATCTCCTGCTTTGGCTAATTTGGTATTTTTATTGCGTTCAATTTTCCATTGAAGATACAACTCAAATGCCTCATCAATATCTTTTTGAGGACCAAGATAACCCTTCATGATTTTTTGAAACATCAATTCCGCATTTAAAGAAGCTTTCTCCATAAGAAAAAGAATCTCCTCTTTTTCCTTTTGACTGGTAGTAAGCATCAAATCTCTTGTATAGACTCTCATTTGTTGAATATTTGTATTCAAATGACCAATAGCTGTTCTCACTTCAAGAGATTGTTCATACAGAATCACTGTTTTATCATAAATCCTTTTGGTTTGATTATACGAAACATAACCCATTGCAAGAAACAAACCAATGATAACTATGATCCCTAATAGAATTTGATATCCGATCTTAACATTTTTTAATTTCATAGTGAAAACAGATTCGTAAGTTTGAATAAAAGAAAACCACAAAAAGGCAGGGGAAGGGCAAGCAAAACCGGAAGGTCACTTCCTAAAAGTCCAACGATGGCTAAAAAAATGGCCAAAACCAATAGAAAATGCTTCATAACAACCTATTTTGATTGCAAATATACGAACAAATTTTAAATTTATACAATATTATTATTAAATATTTAAATAGTTTGTAACAATCTAAATCTTACTTAGAAATTACAGCAAACTTTCTATATATTGTGTTTCCATTCTGATCCACAACATAAAGAATGTGATTTCCAATAGATGGTGATAATTCAAGTTTATGGATTTGTTTTGTAGAAGTCATATAATTTTGATCCAGATGCCAGTAAAGAGTAGCATTCGGATCTTTATGAACAGCTTCTAAGATGATCATCCCCTCTTTTCCATCCAGGCCTTGAGGGATATAAATAGCACTATTGTTATCGGGTTGAATCAGATCAAAAGTGAATTCATTTTCGAAAGGACACCCCTTTTTAAAAGGGGGAAGTTCTCGATATTCAGTATGATTTTTTTTATAAAACCATTCCATGGCAGGTGGAAGGATAAACCAGTTTTGCAGTACCATTGCATTAACAGGATAACATGCTGAGTTTACCCGAAAACTTCTTGTTGAATCTAAGCTAATGGTGGAGTGGTAGGTGCAAATTTTTCCCTTCGAACCTTTTTGTGGAATAAGTTTGGTTATAATGGGACAACTGACAGAAGGTCTTAAACCTGACACTTCACACAATTCAACGTTAATCATATCTTTTTTGGGTATATTGAACCATCCCTGAGTTTGAAGGTATTTAAACATCTCAAACATTACAGGAGCTGCATGAGTCAATCCTGTCAATCCGGGTCTTCCTTCTCCAGTTGCATTTCCAACCCATACCCCAATGGTGTATTTTGGAGTTACACCCACTGCCCATGCATCCCGATGTCCAAAGCTCGTTCCTGTTTTCCATGCGATCTTGTGTGTAGATGCAAAATATTCCCACCCCATCTCATTACCGGGCCTGTTTGCCTTTGTCAATGCCTGTAAGGTTTCATAAATTGACCCTGCACTGATCAAAGCACTCTTTTCTCCATTAAAAGATTGATATCTAGTAACTTGATAAATAGGTAAATGATAATCGTTGGTGTTGTATTCTCCATTTTTATTGAAACTATTCAAAGATCTGCCCATAGATGCATAAAAGGCTGTCGTTTCCCATAAACTCACATCAGCACCTCCCAGAATCAGTGAAAGACCATAATGGTCCGCATTCTGATTGATGGTTGAGAATCCTATCTGCTTTAAAAGAACCAGAAATTTATCTGTTCCGAACTCTTTTAACAATCTCACAAATGGAATATTAAGAGATTTTGCAAGAGCATCATCAGCGGGAATAGCTCCCTCATAGGTGAGATCAAAATTTTTCGGAGCATAACCTCCAATTCTGGTGGGAATATCGGCCATGATCGATTGGGGTAAAATCAAACCCTCATCGAGAGCAGCAGCGAAAAGAAACGGTTTCAGGATGCTCCCTGAACTTCTTCTGGAGATGACATTATCCACATATTTTTGGGGTGTTTTGTTTTTAATATTTGCATTTCCAATATAGGCAAGCACAGCTCCGGTTTGGGTATCCAAAACTAAAATTGACAAATTATGAATATAGTTGCCGCTGTAAAATTCAGCATATTTGTTGGCTATCTGATTCCCAAACTCTTGAATGGGAGTCCTTATCGTTGTCAGTACTCTTTCCCCTTTTAATCCATCTTTTTGTACTTTCAACAAAAGATGTTGTGCTTTTTGTGGAATAGGAAAAGCTTTTTCAGGAAGGGGTTCCAGTTGTGCCATATCACAGGAGACCTCATCAATAAGTCCCGATTTCTGTAACTTTTTTAAAAGGGCATTCCTTTTTTGCAATAAAAGGACCTGTTTTTTTCCAGGATAAACCAAGGCAGGTGCGTTGGGTAAAACGGCAAGTGTGGCCACTTCTCCCCAAGATAAAAGATGGGGAGGTCTATTATAGTATCTCCATGATGCTGCTTCCAAACCTACAATATTTCCACCATAAGGTGCATGTGATGCATAAAGGGATAGGATCTCTTTTTTAGAATATCGAAACTCTAACCTGACGGCTAAGATCATTTCATATATTTTAACAAAAATATTCCTGTTTTGATGATTTTTGGCTATCCGGATCACTTGCATACTGATGGTAC
>JAEWUL010000157.1 GCA_023459435.1 Bacteroidota bacterium | reverse complement strand
ATCCAAAATTTTAATTTCTCTCTCCAAAAAGGGGATTTCTGTGCCTTATTAGGGCCAAATGGTTCTGGGAAAACGACGTTACTACATCTACTTACCGGCTTATTAAAACCCTCTGAAGGATCAATTCATATTGATGGAAAAGGGATTCAAAACTATTCTACTATGGAATTGTCCCGTTTGGTTGCTGTTGTTCCTCAAAGACAAGATCTGGTGTATGACTTCTCTGTGTATGATACCGTGATGATGGGTCGAAATCCACACCAAAACAGATGGGAATTCTCTAATGAAAATGATCATCAAATCGTGATGGATGCTTTGGAGAAAACCAAACTGACACATCTTAAAAACAGATTTACAAACCAACTTAGCGGAGGAGAATTTCAAAGAACGTTAATTGCCAGAGCTATTGCACAACAAACCCCTTTATTACTCCTGGATGAACCCCTTTCCAATCTCGATATCGCTCATAAGTTTGAAATTATGGAGATTTTAAATGATCTGAACCGTCAACAACAAACTACGATTGTCATCATTATGCACGATTTTACATTTGCTGTTCAGTATGTTCCACTCACTTTATTAATAGAAAACGGAACTTTAACCTACTTTGGTGCGACTAATGAAGTGTTCGCCGGAAAAATGTTGTATGATGCCTTTGATTTGAATTCAGGATTTCATATCGATACGCACGGTAATGTTTTTAAAACATAAAAATATGAAAAAGATTACACTACTCTTATTGCTGCTATGCTGTTTCTTTTCAAGTTATGCTCAAAAAAAAGTATATGCTGCATCTTATGGTCTTATACCCAATACAAATCAGGACTGTACTCCATATCTAAATAAAATTTTTGAAACCATTCAAAATGAACCTGAAATTGAACTAATTATCAGTGCAGGAGATTATCATTTTTATGAAGAGAAGGCAAAACACTCCACATTGGTTCAATCATCTGTAAAACAATCGATGAAGAGTTCTATCGTTCTAAAAAACCTACAAAATGTCCATATTGATGCGAATTTTGCCAGTTTTATCTTTCATGGAGCCGTTCAACCTTTCTTATTCGAAAATTGCAGCAATATTAAAATCAGAAATCTTTTTGTCGATTTTGCAACCCCAACACTGGCAGAAGCAGAAGTTGTTGATGTAAATGAGACCTACTTTTCGATCCGTCTCGATTCTACACTGTTTCCATTCACAATTCGAAACAATCAGCTGGTGTTTAAAATGGGAAATCATCTTTTCAAACCTTTTGGATTTGTTGAATTTAATGTGGACCACAATATCGTACAACCCCAAACCGGAGATAGAATATGGTATCAAAATCGTGTGAAATTAGATTCAATGGGATTCATCAGGGTATATCACGGGGACAGATCTCAGTTTCCCAAACAAGGAAACTGGATTGTAATAAGACATGGATATGGGGATCATCCCGGGTTTTTAATCCATAATAGTGATCATATTGTATTACAAAATATTAATATATATCAAACAGCAGGAGTGGCTATTCGTGCTCAAAACTCTAAAAATTTGAGTTTTTATTCCTGTAGTATTGTCCCCTATTTCTCTAATAACCGAAAATTTTTGAGTAGTCATGAAGGAGGAATGGAGTTTATAGCTTGTAAGGGAATGATTAGAATTGATAACTGCGAAACGTTTGCTTTGATGGGTGATGCAGTTAAAATAGCTGGTACATACGCTAAGATTACAAAGAGAGATCGGTATAAAATGAAAGTAACTGTACCATTGCCTCAGATAAAACATCTCGACTGGGCAAAAGAGGGGGAGACCATTGCCTTTGTTGATCCCAAAACATTGATCACTTATTCAACTGCCATCATCAAAAAAATAAAAAAAAGGGGATTTCAGAATTATGACATTACCTTTGAGAATCCATTACCTTCAACCATACAGGTGGGAATGGTTGTTGAAAATCTAGCTGCTTACCCAGATGTTTTCATTCAAAACTCACGTTTCAGAAGTGGTTCCGGAAGAGGTTTGGTCCTAAATGGATCCGGAAAATTTTTAATAGAATCGAATATTTTTGAAACCAGTGGGAGTGCGATCCTTTTTGCCGGAGATGCCATCCAAACGTTTGAATCAGGTCCTGTAGATCAGGTATTGATTAGAAAAAATATCTTTAGATATTCATGTTTAACATCCCTATATCCTTCCTCTGAAGCGGTGATCTCTATTTTCCCAAATATGGGGGAACTAAATCCGGATTATCCTTATCACTCCAATATCAGAATTGAAAATAACAATTTCTTTCTTTTTGATTATCCGGTGTTGTATGCAAAATCAGTTAAAGGGATCCTGTTTATTAACAATACATTATACAGAAGCAACGAATTTACACCATTTCATCCCAATAGATTTGGAGTGAAACTGGTAGGGTGTAAAGAGGCTGTTGTTGGAAACAACAAAGAGATTGGGGAAATATTAGGTAAAAATGTAGTGATTGAACAAATGGATCCATCTGAAGTCAATAAAAAGAACAACCAGTAATGAGTTTAAAGTTCATTTAAAGCTTGTAGGAGTGTTTTGACGATATAATCCAACTGATCTTCTGTTAACTCTGTATGAATTGGTAAGGAGAAAACAGATTGGGATACAGTTTCACTAACCGGATAATCTCCCGGTTGATAACCCCAATGGTGAAATGCTTTTTGCAAATGGAGTGGTACAGGGTAATATACCATACATGGAACGTCATGTGCTCTTAAAAATGGTACGATGAAATCTCTCTTTTCAGGGGTTGTTAGTAAAGTGTACTGATGAAAAGTGTGTGAACTAAAAGAGGATGATATAGGAATATGTAACCCTTGTACCGATTCCAAATGAGTATTGTAAAAACGAGCAACACGCTGTCTTTCTATGATGTATTGATCTAAATATTTCAACTTAACAGATAAAACAGCCGCCTGTATTGTATCTAATCTGGAGTTTACTCCAACCCTTTCATGATGGTATTTTTGAACAGATCCATGATTAGCAATCATCTTACATTTTTTAGCTAGATCAGCATGGGAAGTAAAAATAGCACCTCCATCCCCAAAACACCCTAAATTCTTTGATGGGAAAAAAGAAGTACATCCGAAATCCCCTATTGTTCCCGATTTTTTGAACGATCCATTACTGAAATGGAAATCTGAACCTAAAGACTGACAAGCATCTTCAACAACAAAAAGATCATGCTCTAAAGCGATTTTCTGAATGTGTTCCATGTCACAACACTGCCCAAAAAGATGAACAGGGAGAATAACTTTGGTTTTTGAGGTTATAGCAGCTTCAATTTGAGATGGATCCATATTAAAACTATTCGGGTCAATATCCACAAAAACAGGTTTAAGATGAAGAAGTTCAATCACTTCAGCAGTTGCAATAAAGGTAAATGGGGAGGTAATCACTTCATCCCCCGGGTTTAACTCCAGAGCCATTAAAGCAATTTGTAAGGCATCAGTACCATTTCCACATGGAATAACATAATGAACAGAAAGATACTGCTCAAGCTCTTTTTGAAAAGAGCTTACTTCAGTTCCGTTAATAAATGTAGTTGTTTCGAGAACACTTTGAATGGCCTGATCAATCTCTCCTTTAATCTTTTGATATTGACTTTTCAAGTCAACCATTTGAATTGTCTTCAATACTTTAAGATTTATAGGTTTCTATGATTGTATTCATCATCTTTTCAGTTTTAGCAGCCCCTTCACCTAAAATAAAGCCAATTTGTTGTACCTGACGAAGATTCTCTTCAATAACCTCGGTGATTCTTTCAATAATCTCCTCAGGACGCTCTTCTTTAGAATGAAGATTTCGTAAAATAATACAAATAAGTTGATTAGGGATCATTGTAAACATGGTAGCATTGATCAGTTTTCCCTGAATTTCAACATCTCGCTGTAATTTTTCATCATCATGTTGCATCAAATAGCTGATTTGAGATATTAACGTAGCAGGTAAAAGGGATTTTAAATTGGCACCTACTAGGAATGGGATCACTTCATGAATATCTGCCGCATCTTCTCCAAGAATTTCAACAAAACCCAAATTGGAGTCAACCACTTTAAGTTGAGGATCTGTCAATACCAAACCGGTACGTAAACTTCTGATCAGAATAGATAATGCAGAAG
>JAEWUL010000156.1 GCA_023459435.1 Bacteroidota bacterium | reverse complement strand
TTTTCTCCAATGGTGATCACTTCTAAACCGTGTGGTCCTAATTTGATCCCTTTGTTTTTCTCTTTACCGAAGATCATTTTTTCACCGTGTTTCAACACCAATTGCATATCCTCTCTGGTCTCTCTGTTGGTGATCATGTTGTGGGTACCATCATTAAAAATGACGCAGTTTTGTAAGATCTCCACCACAGATGTTCCATCATGTTTCGCAGCTTCCAGCATCACTTCAGTGATGAATTTTGGATTAGAATCTATCGCTCTGGCAAAGAAAGAACCTTGGGCTCCAATCACCAATTCACCCACTTTGAATGGATGTTCAATAGTTCCGTAAGGAGAGGTTTTGGTGATACTTCCCAATTCAGAAGTGGGGGAGTATTGCCCTTTGGTTAAGCCGTAGATTTTGTTGTTGAATAACATAATATTCACATCCAGATTTCTTCTGATGATATGGATAAAGTGGTTTCCCCCAATAGCCATTGAGTCACCATCTCCGGTAGGAATCCAAACACTTAATTTTGGATTTGCGATTCTAACTCCAGTGGCAATAGCATTGGCTCTACCATGAATACCATGAAATCCGTATGTATTAACATAATAAGGGAAACGGGAAGAGCATCCGATTCCGGATACCAATACGTAACTCTCTTTTTTATATCCAATAATTGGGAACACTTTTTCTACTGCGTTCAGGATGGCGTGGTCACCACAACCTGGACACCATTTTACCATTTGATCACTTGCAAAATCTTCATGAGATAATGGGACAGGTGATTTTTCCATTTGTTTATAACCCATAATAACCTCCTAATTAAATGTTGTTGATTGCGTTAACTAATTCTTGAACTGTAAATGGCAACCCTTGAATTTTATTGTATTGTTTGTACACAAAGCCAGGATGTGTCATTCTTAAATAGTTGGCAAATTGTCCACTGTTCAATTCACAAACTAAAATATTTTTGTATTTGGATAATACCTCTTCCGTATTCAACGGCAAAGGCATAATGTAAGAAAAGTGAGCATGAGCTACTTTTTTACCTGCTGCATTTGCTTCTTTTACAGCGGTTTGAACAGCTCCTTTGGTACCACCCCAACTGATAACAAGTGTATCAGAATCAACAGATCCTGTTACTTCTTGTAGAGGAAGTCTGGTTGCTAAACGGTTGATTTTTTCCAGTCTGAAGTTCACCATTTTTTCATGGTTTTGAGGATCAGTGGAAACCATGCCTAAACCGTCTGTTTTTTCCAGACCACCAATACGGTGTCTTAAACCTTCTGATCCCGGAATAGCCCATTGGCGAACCAATGTTTCAGGGTCTCTTTTATAAGGTTGATAGTCAGAGTCGTTAGGTTTTGCAATTGGCGGATTGATCGGAGGTAGTTCAGAAACTTTAGGGATGCGGAATAATTCACTTCCTTGTCCTGTATTTCCATCTGTAAGCAGAATAACAGGAGTCATTGTTTCCAAGGAGTATTTAGCGGCATTGTAAGCAGCATAGAAACAGTCACTTGGAGAACCGGCAGCCATCACGATGCAAGGTGATTCTCCGTTTCTTCCAAAAAGCGCCATGTTTAAGTCAGATTGTTCTGATTTGGTTGGCATACCCGTTGAAGGACCGGCACGTTGAACATCCACTATAACTATTGGAAGTTCAGTAATAATTGCCAAGCCTATCGCTTCAGATTTAAGAGATAACCCCGGACCTGAAGTAGTTGTAACGGCTAAAGAGCCTGCAAATGAAGCCCCAATGGCAGAGCAGATTCCTGCAATTTCGTCTTCAGCTTGAAATACCTTTGCACCAAGAGATTTGTGAAGTGCCAGTTCCATTAAGATTTCAGTAGCAGGAGTAATAGGGTAGGAGCCTAAAAAGAGATCTCTTCCGGAACGTTCTGAAGCAGCTAACAAGCCCCATGCAGTAGCAATATTTCCGGTAATATTTCTGTATTTTCCTTTTTCAAGTTGAACATTTGAAATTTGAAATCTGGATTCAAACTCTTCCATTGTTTCAGCATAGTTGAAGCCTGCTTCGAGAACTTTTTTGTTCACATCCGCAATACCTGCATTCTTTTTGAAACGTTTATCTAATAAACATCCGGGAGTTTCCAACTCGAAATTAAAGATGTAGTAAACCATCCCTAAACAGAACATGTTTTTTGTTCTGGCAGCTGCTTTTGCTTCTAACCCATTTGCTAAGGCAACTTCTTTAGCTAATGTTGTGATGGCAGGAGCGATCACTTTGAATGAACTTAATGAGTTGTCTGTTAATGGGTTTGATGGGTATCCAGCTTTTTCAAGAGCTTTTTCATCATAAGCATCCCCATCGGTGATGATGGTTCCACCCATTTTAACCCATTTTAGGTTTGCTTTTAAAGAAGCAGGGTTCATTGCAACTAAAACATCACATTTGTCCCCAATAATGCGCGTTTCTTTTCCAATGTGAACCTGGAAGCCTGATACTCCGGCAACTGTGTTGTGAGGAGCCCGAATCTCAGCAGGATAGTCAGGAAATGTTGCAATATCATTACCTGCCAGAGCTGCTGCATCTGAAAATAGTGTGCCCGAAAGCTGCATCCCGTCACCGGAATCGCCGACAAATTTCACAACAACACTATCTCTTTCAATAATTTGCTTATTTGTAGCCATAAAAAGATTTTTTTTGTTACTTTTTTTATCTATTTTTTAATCATTTTTCTAAAAATTTCACCGTTAGGAGTGTCCAGTTTTATAATATAAACACCTGATTGCAGATGATCAATATGGAACCTTAATGAGGAATGGTCATTTAATATGACTTGTTCAACAATTCTTCCCGATAGATCAAAAATCACAATCTTATTGATATTTAAATGGTTTCTATTCATGATGTTCACCTCACCTAAAGTGGGGTTAGGAAAGAGAGTAATAGAGCTTAAGTCTGATAATTCATTAATGGAGCTTGTCGTATCCAAATGGAAAACATCGTGAATATTATAATGGTAAAGTAATGCAAAATTATACTTTGTGATCTCTTTTGCATAATCATAATTCAAAAATTCGGGGAGGTCCATCTCTGTATGATAGAAATCTGTAAAGAAATGTTCTATAGCAAAAATGGCTTGAAATCCCGATTGATTATAAGCCCAGCTGTCTGTGTATTGACGCATACTTTCGTTATCAGGCGGATAAAGGGGTTGAATGGTAGTGTATGTTTCCAGAATGTCGTATGCATTGTTCCATAGGTCAACAGAATTATCATATTGATACAGATCCACTTTGTATACGGAATCTTCAGGTTGGTTGGCTACCATATCATTGTTCAGGATGATGGTTTTCCCTACTTCACCAGCTAAGGCTCTGGTTTGGGCATTTTTATAAGCACCAACTAGTCCAATCTCCTCAGCATCCCACCCCATAAAATCAATATTGAATTTGGGAGATAGGTTGTTTTTATGAAAGATTCTGGCTATTTCAATAAAAACAGCACATCCGGATGCGTTATCATCCGCACCGGGAGCAGTTGTGGTGTGTTGCCAACTGTTGAGTGAAATCGCATCTAAATGAGCACCAATCACGTAAGTTGTATCTGTATTGAGTGTACCTGGAATCCGACCTTTTACATTATAAAAATATCTGTTAAGATCTCCTGTTAACCAAGTGCTTCCAACATATAGAAATGAATCAACTGTAGCATTCTCAATACCGTAATTTTTTAAACGTTGTACTAAATACTCGGCAACCACTCTGTTTCCAATCGGAGTATGATCACAAAAACGATTATTAAATGAAACAAGATCGACGATGGTTTGACGAATTGAATCGCCGTTGATCTGGTTTAGAATATTATCGAAC
>JAEWUL010000155.1 GCA_023459435.1 Bacteroidota bacterium | reverse complement strand
TTGCAGCGAAACGAGGAGTATGGGCCGGAGACCGACCCTTTAGCAAGCGACGGAATTTATATTCAATGTGTCGGGAATTGGATTGAGCGCAGATAAAGGGGAATGCCCTAAAAAGTTAATAACTAATAGTGAATAGTGAATAGTTTTTTGGAGAAAGGGAAAGGTTGAAGGGGGAAAGGGAATTAGTAAATCAGCAAATGTAACTGATAACTGAAACCTGATAGCTGACGGCTGATAGGTGTCAGCTAACATTCAATTTCCCCGGTATAAACCAACTTCGTGGGGCCCTGAAGGATGATGTTAGTAAAATGGGTGTCCTTTTTTGTGAGAGATATGTTGAAATCTCCTCCGGTAGTGTATACTTTGATCTTGTGATCGCCATTTTGTTCGAAGTGTATAGAATGAACAATAGCTGCTGCTGTAACACCTGTTCCACAAGATAACGTTTCGTTTTCAACACCCCGCTCAAATGTTCTGACAAAAATACCATCTAAATAGGGTTCCACAAAGTTGGCATTTGTTCCTTCCGGAAATCGTTGGTCAGATCTAATCGTTATTCCGGCATGATAAACATCAAAGGATTGAATTTCTGAAATATACTGTACAAAATGGGGGGAACCTGTATTTAAATAGTAACCATCTTCATATTTTTGAATTGTTTCGATATCATTTATCGAAACAGAAACATCCTGATTAGACTGAAACATTCCGAAATGTAGACCATCAAAGGCTTTAAAAACGGCTTTATTTTCAATTATGTTCAAATGATGGGCAAAAGCAACAGCACAGCGACTACCATTGCCGCATAATGAACCCATATGACCATCAGAATTGTAATAATCTAGAGTAAAATCATAATTTGCTGAACCGGGACCAATGAGAAGTACACCATCGGCACCAATACCTAAATGTCTATCACAGAGATTTTTGATTATTTCATTAGAAAAAGGAACAGAAATTCTATTATCTATTGCGATAAAATCGTTTCCTGCACCATGATATTTATAAAATGGGATTTTCATTTACAAGTTAGCAATGTTGATTTCAGACAACTTTTCAAACGTTTTATTATTGGGAATCGAATACAATCTGGATCCATCAGAAAGATAATATTTTCCGTTGATATAAAAAATGGATAGTTTAGCAATATCCATACCCTTGATTTTAAGAACATTATGATTTCTTTGGTAGGAGATTCTATTTACGATGGGAGAATCCCATTTCTGGACTTCGAAATAGGCAATGATATTATCGGGGGAGGACGGAAGATCTTCTAAATTTGCATTTTTAACCAGTACTTTCACTGTTTTGGTTTGAGAGATCTTTTCTTCAACAATATTATCTACGACAGATTCCGGTTCAAAAGAAAATTCAGCATCTTCAAGAAGATCCTCATTTTCTACTAAAGCGACCATATTGGTATCGAGAAGTAATGAGTCCTGGGCCGTTAGGGGTTTTTCCGCTTTTTTTGGTTTGATTTTTTGCTTTACTACCTGAGGTTGTTCCTCAGTTTCTTGATTCTGATTGTTTTGAAAGAGATCTAAATCATCAATTTTATTAAGAAATGTTGCATTTTTCACAATAAAAATGCCAAAAACACTCAAAAGAATCCCCAAAGAGAAGCCTAAGAAAAACTTAGCTACACCACTTAATTTGTGGGGATTCTTTGATTGTTTATGATTGGATGACATTTTCCTTTTTTTTTGGCAAAATTAGTAAAAAATTTGTAATTATGATAAGTTTACGGATTCCTTTTTTCTGGGTTATAATGTTCAAAAGAGATTCCAAAATCTGAGATCCCTTTTAGCTGATCATCTCTCATACCTTGCTGAACAGTAAACACATATTTCCCTTTTTGTTGAAATCGGACCTGTTTTCTGAGTAAAAATTTACTCTCTTTAATTCGACCGTTTCCTTTTCCATACCATTTTCCAAAAGGATCACACAGCACACAACCAAGAGTATCCACCATTTGTAGACCGCTAGGAAACTGATTGGTCAAGAAAAAATAAAGGTTCTGATAGGGATAATCGGTTGTATTTCTTACATGAAAATAGATATCATAATAGGCCATGGAATCTTTAATCTCAAATTCATAAACCAATTTTTGATTCACATTCCACACTTCCTGATCAATCTGATCCATTTTCTCGTAGAAAACATCCTGTTTACAGGAAGCAAAAAAGAGAAGAAAGGAAATTAAAAGGATTATAATCTTATTCATTTTGTTATTTATCTTCAATATTTTTGAGTTCATCCAAACTATAGTTGACCCCTTCATCCACTTTCTTTTGATTTACAATAGCAAACTCCTCCAATGAATCAGGGTATTTCCCCTTTTTGTTCATTTCAATAATTTTATTTACAGAGTCAAGAGGGATTGCAAATATGGTTGAATTATCATTGGCATAATTATACCATACAATTTTCTTAAAAATGTCAATTTTATTATAAAAACCCTTCCCTTTTTTGGTATTCAAATGGACATTTGGAGCAGGGAATGCCTTTAATTCCTGGATGTAAGTATCTTGTTCAAAGTTAAGGCAACATTTCAGTTTACCACACATTCCGGCAAGTTTTTTAGGATTAAGGGAAAGTTGCTGTGTTCTAGCAGAAACGGTTGAAACAGACTGAAAGTTTGTTAACCAGGAGGAGCAGCAAAGTTCTCTTCCACAGGAACCGATCCCTCCAAGTCGCGCAGCTTCTTGTCTAACCCCAATCTGACGCATCTCAATTCTGATTTTAAATTGTTCGGCCAGGATTTTGATCAATTCTCTGAAATCTACCCGTTCTTCAGCGGAATAATAAAAAATGGCTTTTGTACCATCTCCTTGATATTCCACATCATTCACTTTCATTTTCAGATCTAAATCCCAGGCAATATATCGGGAAGACAACATCGTAGTGTGTTCAAGATCGACTGTACTAATCCATTTATCAATATCGGCAACACGGGCATGACGATACAATTTTTTGGTAACATCTTCTTGTTTCATTTTCCGGTTTGCCAAGTGTCTTTTCACAGAAAGTCCTAACATAGAGACAATTCCAATATCATGGCCCGGATTTGATTCTACGGCAACAATATCTCCAACCTGATATATTCCCTCTTCAGGAAGAATAAAGAAGTCCTTATGGCTATTTTTAAACCTAACTTCAGCAATAGGATACTCTTTGTAAGCCATAGGTAAGTCTAAGGCATCAATCCAGTCAAAAGTTGCCAGTTTACAGCAGCTGTATTTATATTGCGAACAATGAGACTCCTCAACGGAGGGTCTGTTGGAGATTCCTCTAGTATGGAAAGGGTTATTAGAAATTTTATCAGCTTCTGTAGAGATTCCAATTCTAATATCCATATCTAAGTATTGTTCCAGATTCTCGCTTTGTGAATGGTCTTTATCTGAAAATTCTTCGAATTTATTATTCATTTGTTATTGAGATGCTAAAAGTTAGTTATTTACGTATTATTTAATCGTTTGTTACAATATTTTTTTGGAACTGCAAAGATACCAAATTTCCAGGAAACAGGTTGCTATCACAATAAATGTTCCAGAAGTATTTTTGTACCCACACCGATAAGGATCAATCCTCCAATTATTTCGATTCTTAGATTCACTTTATGGCCCAGTTTATGACCAAAAATGGTTCCCAGGAAAGAGATAACAAAGGTAAACAGGCCGATCACGATGATAGGCATCCAAATTTTAATATTCAGCATAGCAAAAGAAACACCTACAGCTAGAGCATCTATACTTGTAGCTATTGCCAGAATCAACAAAGTTTTATTACTGGAAAAGTTGATACATCGATCTTTCTCTTTTCCTTTGACACCCTCCCAGACCATTTTTCCACCAATAAAAACAAGCAATAGAAAAGCGATCCAATGATCTATTGATGAGATTTGTTCAGCAAAAGAGGTTCCTAACAACCAACCTAACAAAGGCATAAAGCCTTGAAAAAAGCCCATAAATAAGGCAATTTTCAAATAGGTACGATAATGGATTTTCCGCTTACAACTACAAGTCCCCGCTGCAATAGAAACGGCCAAACTATCCATAGATAATCCGAAAGCTATCAAAAAAATTTCAACAAAGGGCATTTTTAGTTGTTAATAGTGAATATATGTCGAGTATCATCGCAACACGAAGGTTGTAATAGAGATATCATCTCAAGAAAAATTTCTGAGTAGTGTCTGGGAGATTGAACACCAAAATGTTGATGCAGTTCACCATAAAATTGATAATCGTTCCAGTCAATTTTTGACTTTTTTACAGCTCTGAATGTTTGAGCTACTTTAAATGTTGAGGTGTAACTTCCACCAATCTCAATGGCAAAATTCATGGGTAGAACCAGATCAGCTATTGCTGTTGTTTCATTTTCGAATAATGACTGAACACAAATAAATGAAGATTTTTTAATCATGTCTGTCATTTCAGGAGTATCCTTTACAATATTAGATCCGAAAATGAATAGATTATTTTGGGTATTGTTTTGTAAAGCTTCACCTGGACATACAAACTGAGTAGATAATTTTGTGGTATGCCAGTGATTTTTCAACAATTCCAAATAGGATCCTTCTATTTTTCTAAATCCGGGGCCATAATCGGGATAGATCCCCATATCAAACAATCCTTGGGTATTACATGCAGGTTTTAAAGCAATCATCCCAGAAAACGTTTTTCCTTGTTTTTCTGTTAATAGCATCAGATTCTTTAACTCTGTCATTGTTTTCTCATCAGTATTTTTTTCTGAAAAGATAAAAGCAGTTTCAGGAATATCAATGAGCGTTTGAGCAAAAGATTCAACAGTTGCTGCATCTACTCCCGATTTTTCTAAAAGTTGAGAATAATTTTGCTTCAAGATAGCCTCACGATAATGGGTCCATTCTTTAGCGAGTCCATTTATAAAAATTCCAAACATTTTTTCAGAATGGACGATGTAGTGACAAACAGCTTTAATAAAGTAATAAACATCCTGAATCACTAATGTATGATCAGTTCTATAGCTATAGGGATGGTTCTCTTCGGTGGTAATGAAAGTAACTTCAGATTTTTGGTGATATCTGTTGTTTTGAACCAAATGGCTGATTACAGGATGATCTTCAGGCAGATTACTTCCCAATACAAAGATTTGTTTAGAGCCTTCTAGTTCCTGAAGTGGTAAGATATCGTTTTTATTAATATTGGAAGCTATAGTTCTATCGATAAAGTAGGGTGAACCAATTGAATTGGTTTGAAGCCCTACCCTAGCCCATTTTTGAATCATATACATCGCCTCATTGGTCAATTCAGGAGAAACCAAGATCACATTCTCAGAATTATCAACTTGTCTGACCTGTTTTTTGATCTTTTCAATTGCTTTTTCAATAGTAATAGGAACCCATTTTCCATCAACCCGTTCCATAGGAGTTTGAATTCTTCTGCTTTTATTAAAAATAGAATAACCGAAGAATAGATCTCTATTGATCAAACCTTTCTGATTCACGATCCCTGTTCTGGCAGTCGCACCATAAATATTTCCTTTATATTCTAGGAGATCAGCTTCAAAACCCTCAGATCCGAATGGATCAATGATTGGTAATTTTTCGTAAGGAGCAGGTAATATTTTGAAAGAAAAGTTTTCTGTTAAAGCACCTGTTGGACAAGTATCAACACACAATCCACAAGCATCACAACGAGATTCTGACATATCATTTTCCATATTCACAGAGATGTATGTTTTGGAGCCTCTTTTGAAGAACTCCCAAACGCGATTTCCAGAATACTCTTTACAAACTCTTACACAACGACCACATAGGATACATTTATGATTGTCTAGTTCCAGTTTTTCATGAGCTGTAGTTCTTTCAAAAACCTGATAATCACCCTTATAATGGGTTTGAATAGCTTCATATTCAGTTGAGTACTTTTGTAAATCACAGTCATAAAAAGCCACACAGCCACACTCTAAACATCTGGCCACTTCATTTTGGACCTCTTCCACAGATTGATATCCCAATTCAACTTCTTTGAAATTATCTCTTTTCTGAGCGTCTAAAACCGGCATTTCGTTCTTAGGTTGATACTCAAACTTATTCAGATACAGATCTTTCGTTTGTTTAGCAAATGAATCTTTGGTACTAATAAACGGTTTCTTTGGAATTTCAAAAGGCAATCCCAATACAAAAGCAGTCAGATACTGTGCCGCTTTTTTTCCACCTGCTATAGCCTGAATGATATTGGTTGGACCCGTTACAGCATCTCCGGCAGCAAATATTTTTGGGATATTCATTTGCATGGTGGATTCATCTGCATCCAGTGTTTTCCACTTGTTTAACTGTAAATCCTGATCAGGATAATACTGATTGATATGATCTAACACTTCATATTGGATTTTTTGTCCGGTAGCAGGCAAAACCAAATCGCATGGAAGATCAAACTCAGAACCTTCGATAGGGACAATGTTAGATCTTCTGGAACCGGGCACCTTTTCGGCCTTCATTTTGATACATTTCAGTCCGGTAAGATT
>JAEWUL010000154.1 GCA_023459435.1 Bacteroidota bacterium | reverse complement strand
GGTTCTGGTGTTGGTTCCGGAGCAGGTGCAACGACTTCTTGTGGTTCTGGTGTTACCTCTGGAGCTGGTTCTGCTTTCTTTCCGCAAGATGCAAGAATGAGTCCTGAAACTGCTAATAATAAAAATAATTTTTTCATAGTTTTAAGTTTTTTGGGGTTAATATTGTTTCACTTTTAGGGTACAAAGATACAAAATTCTAATAATAATAAGTCTTTATTAAAAATTTTTTTTAAACAAACGAAGTGGGATAATAAAAAATTTTAATGTATTTTTGCCGACGAATTTTTAAAAGTCTAATTATCATATAATCAATAAATTTAATAAAAGGAGGAAAAGTTGTTAAAAGGTAGAAGCTTAATAGATCCCTCGGATTTTTCACGTGAAGAGTTTCGTGAGATATTCGATTTGGCACATGAAATTATCAAAAATCCAGAAAAATTTAGAAAGAGTTGTGAGGGTAAAATCTTAGCAACTCTTTTTTATGAACCCAGTACACGTACCCGTTTTAGTTTTGAAGCAGCGATGCTCAGACTTGGAGGCCAGATCATTGGTTTTTCTGAACCCAATTCCAGTTCTGTCTCTAAAGGAGAAAGCATTTCTGATACAATCAGAACCATTGAATGTTATGCAGATATTGCAGTTATGAGACATCCAAAAGAGGGAGCTCCTAAAGTAGCAAGTGTTTCTGTCGATTTTCCGGTTATCAATGCAGGAGATGGGGGACACCAACACCCAACCCAAACATTAACCGATATCTTAACGGTGGAACGTCTTAAGGGTAATGTGGAAAATAAAGTGTATGGTTTCTGTGGAGACTTAAAATTCGGAAGAACCGTTCATTCCTTAATCAAATTTTTAAGTAACTATGAAGGTGTTCGTTTCATATTGATCTCCCCAGAAGAATTAAGAGTCCCAGAATATGTTCGGGAAGAGATTATGATCAAAAAAAAGGTAGATTTTCTTGAAGTAGAAAAAATGGAACCATATCTTGGTGAAATCGATTTTCTTTACATGACACGTGTTCAAAGAGAACGTTTCTTCAATGAAGAAGATTATATCCGTCTTAAAGATAGATTTATTCTTGATGCAGAAAAAATGAGCTATGCATCTCCAGAAACTTATGTCCTTCACCCACTCCCAAGAGTTAATGAAATTAGCGTCGAAGTGGATAACGATCCAAGAGCCCAATATTTCCAACAAGCCAAAAATGGAATGTATGTCAGAATGGCTTTAATTTTAAAACTTTTAGGAATTTATTAAAAAAATTACAAAATGTTAGAGATAACCAGTATAGAAAAAGGGATTGTGATTGATCACATCCCATCAGGGTACGGAATAAAATTGTTTAATTTACTCCGATTAGAAAAAGCAGACTACACCGTAGCATTGATCATAAATGCATACAGCGAGAAAATGGGCAGAAAGGATATCATTAAAATCAATAATAAAATTCAACTCGATGTGGAGTTTTTAGGCCTGATTAATGCGGATATTACTATCAACATTATTGATGAGGGGAAAATTGCCAAAAAAGTAAGACTTACTGTTCCTGAAAAAGTAACCAACGTGCTAAAATGCAAAAATCCAAGGTGTGTTACTTCTGTTGAATCAAATATTGACCATATCTTCCACCTGGTAGATCGTGAAAAAAGATCTTACCGTTGCGAATATTGTGACGATATCATTATCCCTTACGATAAATAAAATATCTGAAAATTACTGATAATAAAATAGATAACTATTCTATTCCTTTCTCACGTTCCTGTTTTTGGCTCTTCTGAAAATAGGAACGTGAATTCTTATTCCCATTTTATATTAACAATGAAATGTTTATTATTATTTTTGAAAAAAATGAAAAAATATCAAGCTTTTTCATTAATTTTGCTGATTATCATTGACCCTAATCATGAAACTATTTAAAACCATTCTTCGTGTTGTTCTGGTTTTATCCCTTATCGTGTTCGCTGTTCTTGCTATCATTCAAATGCAGAATCGCACATGTACCGGGATTAAGGTGATTATTGATTATAAAGGAGAAAATGATATTTTAACAGAACATGATGTAATTCAGCTAATTGAGGCCGCTCAGATCAAAACAACTTCTGAAAAACTTAAAACAATTCCTCTCGAATCTATTAGAAATATCCTTAGTAAAGAGATCTATATCAATAAAATTAATAAAATCTATTTTTCAGGTACTACATTAGTGATTGATATTTCTTTACGTGAGATATTACTGTATGTTTTTCCTGAAAATGAAAAACCATTCTTTATCGATCAAAATGGGATTATGATCCCATTTTCACCAAAGATCAAAGAGAAATTAATAATTGTAAATGGTAAACTCAACATACAATATGTTCCTAAGAAAAACATAACAGATTCAAAATCAATATTAAACTCCATATACCAAATCGCAACTCTCATTCAAAAAGATCCATTTTTACAAGAGAATTTTAAACAAATTTATGTCAATGATCAAAAAGTAATAGAACTTATTCCGTTAAATGGTACTTTAACCATTCTTTTTGGGGATGAAATAGAAGCACAGGAAAAATTATTTAAAATCAAAGAGATCTACACAAATGTATTACCCTATTCAGCTGATAAGAAATACAGCCTAATTGATGTACGTTTTAAAAATCGAGTGATTGCAAAAAAAGCAAATATATAATTATGGCAAAGAAAAAAACCACTTTATCCGAAATTACACCAACAATTGTTGTTGGTCTGGACATTGGAACTACTAAAATTGCAACCATCATTGGTTTTGAATCTACTGATGGGAAAATTGAAGTGATTGGTTATGGGAAAGCTGAATCTACCGGTGTTCAACATGGTTTGATTTTTAACCTTAACAAAACAATTGAAGGGATCAACCAATCGGTCTCCATTGCATCTAATAGAGCCGGATATGATGTATCTGATGTTTTTGTGGGAGTGGCAGGAAGACATATTAACAGTTCAGAATACCGTCACGTGATGTTGAGAAAGAAAGGAAAAGAGGAAGTGATAAGACAAGAAGAGATTGATAAGATGACCGATGATCTTCGTGTGATCTCGGTAGGAGTTGGTGAACAGATTATTGATGTGATTCCTCAAAAGTTTTTTATTGACAATAACATGGATCGCGAAGTGATTGATCCCGTTGGGGAATTGGGAGAAAGAATTGTGGGCTTTTTTCAATTGATTACAGGAAATGAAGCTGAAATTAAAAAAATTGTAAAATGTGTGGAAGATTCTCATCTGAAACCATCAGGAATCATTCTCGAACCACTTGCTTCCAGTTTGGTTTGCCTGACTCATGAAGAGAAAAAACAAGGGGTTGTATTAGTGGATATTGGTGGTGGAACTTCTGATATTGCCATTTATGTAGATGGAAATCCGGTGTTTACGAAAGTGATTCCGTTTGGAGGAAATGTGATTACCAAAGATATTGCAAGTGTATGCCAGATTACAGAGGAAGTTGCTGAAAAATTAAAAATTCATCATGGAACTTGTGTTGTGGAAAAATGCAATCAAAATAATTTTATTACAATTCCTCAGTATCAACAGGCTACTCCAATTCAAATCAGCGAACATTACCTTGCCAAAATCATCTATTCAAGAGTTCAAGCTGATATTCTGGAAAATGTGAAAAGAACCATTGAAGAGTCTGGCTACTCTAGAAAGATTATGAATGTGGTACTTACCGGTGGAGGTGCTACGTTAAGACATATTAAGGAACTGGCTCAATTTACACTTCAAAAACCAACCAGAATCGGAATTCCGGAAATTGGATTCAGTTCTCTTCCCCCTGAATTAAAACACCCTATGTATGCTACAAGCCTCGGTTTATTGAAATATGGAACACAAAATAGTGATAATAACGAATTGGGTAATGCGTTAAAATATAAAAAGGAACCTCTTATGGAAGAAGATGCCGAAGGTAATTCCAAAAATATTGTTGAAAAAATAAAATCTTTCTTCACAAATCTATTAGATAATATTTCAGAAAAAACAGAATAAATGAACCAATCCATTAACATATAACTTCTACAGACATGACAGAAAAAAAAATTTTTGAACCCGATTTTGGTACTAAAACGACTTCATCAATCATTAAAGTGATCGGTATTGGTGGTGGTGGTGGTAATGCAGTTAAACACATGTACAAGGATGGAATTCAAGGTGTTGAATTTCTGATTTGTAACACTGACCGTTTAGCACTGGAAAGAAATCCGATTCCTGAAAAACTCGTTTTAGGGGAATCAGGGTTAGGTGCAGGCGCAAATCCAGAACTTGCCCGTAAATTAGCTGAAGAGAGTAAAGAAGAGATCGTGAAATTTATTGGGCTGGATACCAAAATGTTGTTCCTGACTGCTGGTATGGGCAAAGGAACCGGGACAGGTGCAACTCCGATAGTAGCTCAAATTGCTAGAGAAATGGGTATTTTAACAGTGGCTGTTGTTACGGAACCCTTTAATTTTGAAGGCCAGGTAGCTGCAAAACATGCTGAAGAGGGGATCAAAGAACTGAAAAAAAATGTGGACTCCCTCATTATTGTGAAAAACCAAAATATTCTGAAATATTATAATGACCTCGATTTCGATACTGCTTTCGGACATGCTGATGATGTACTCAAAAATGCAGTGAAATGTATTGCAGAATTAATTACTATCAATTTAGATCAAAACATCGACTTTAATGATATCAAATCGATCATGGAAAATAGTGGTCCTGCCATGTTGGGATTAGCAGAAGCGGAAGGAGAGGATCGAGTGAAAAAAGTTGTTGAAGGAGCCTTAAATTGTCCCTTATTGTCTGAAGAACATATTACAAATGCAAAAAACTTCCTTTTCTCACTAAGTTATGGTCCGGATGATAAATTTACAATAAATGAATTTGAAGAACTGACAAGCCTATTGTCTGAATTGAGATCACATAATGCACGTGTTATCTGGGGTAGAACAGAAGATAAATCACTTCAAAATAAAATCAAACTGGCTGTTATTGTTACCAATTATGCAGTAGATGAAGTGAAAACCATTACCAATATCTCCAGTGGCACGGTTACAGAAATTGGAGATGAAGAAAAAATTAATGTTCCTCTG
>JAEWUL010000153.1 GCA_023459435.1 Bacteroidota bacterium | reverse complement strand
CCATAAACACCTGCAATACACATCCCTTCCTTCTGATTGCAAATCATAAGATCCTCCTCATGAAGTTTGATCTCATTACCTTCTAAAGTGACAAATGGTGTTTCTGATGGTAGATTTTTTATGATCACCTGGTTTCCTGTAATATAATCACTATCAAATGCATGAAGGGGCTGCCCAATTTCAAACATAATGTATTGTGTAATATCTACAATGTTGTTGACAGGTCTGATTCCAATCGATTTAAGCCTGTTTTGAAGCCATTCAGGGGAATCAGCAACCGTGATGTTCTCAAAACATAAACCGGTATATCTGGGACATGCCTTTGGGTTTTCTATGTCAATGGTTATCTTATGCTTTTTGGAATGGGGAATAATATCTGTAGTGCTGGGTAACAAGAGCTGAGAACAAGGAATGCCGTTATGTTTGAGTACCGCAAAAAGATCTCTGGCAACACCATAATGGGATGTTGCATCACTTCTGTTAGGAGTTATCCCAATCTCAAAAATATAATCGGTTTCAACTTTGAAATAATCTGAAGCCTGAAGCCCAACAGGGGTATCTGCAGGAAGAACCATAATTCCATCATGAGATTTCCCAATTCCAATCTCATCTTCAGCACAAATCATCCCTTCTGAAACGGCACCTCTGATTTTTGATTTTTTAATCACAAAAGAGGAATCATCGCTGTATAATGTAGTCCCAATTGTGGCCACAATCACTTTTTGTCCTGCAGCTACATTTGAAGCACCACATACAATATTTAGAGGCGTATCAGATCCAATATCAACAGTTGTAAGATGTAAATGATCTGAATCAGGATGTTTCTCGCAAGTCAATACCTCCCCAATTACCAAACCTTTTAACCCACCTTTTATGGTTTCAAAAGATTCAATAGATTCTACTTCCAGACCACAACTTGTTAATAGTTTTCCTGTTTCTTCAGCAGGTAAGTCAAATGTAATGTATTGTTTGAGCCAGTTTAAAGATATTTTCATAATTTATGTAGTGTTTTCAATACTCGTTTTTTTCAAAAAATCAAACCGCAAAAATACAATATTATTATATTTATAATATTAAAATTTAATTTTTTTTAAAATATTTTTGTCAAAGATATTTTATAGTTTATATAAATGACTGTAATGCTGTATGTTACAAGTTTATTGTTTCTTTGAAATCATTTCTAAAAGAGAACATACTCCTCTTTCAATAGGAAGATAATCAAGGATCTCTTTTCCTATATATACAAAAAGAATTGAGATTTTTTTGTTTTCTGAGCCATTTATGGCATTCAATAGGTTCTGTTTATGTAATCGGTATGCTTCTTTAGATCTTCTTTTTATCAGATTACGATCAACAGCCCGTTTAAATATTTTTTTAGAAACACTGACAACAATTTTAACCTCATTTTTTTGATTATCAGATGATTCAATTTTAAAATAACATTTAAAAGGATAAGAAAATATTGAATTGTTGTGTGCAAAGAGATCTTTAATGATCTTATTTGAACAAATCCGTTCTGATTTAGAAAACGTAAGTTTTATTTTTTTGTTATCTTCTTCTGGTAGCATGTTCCTTCAAGAAGTGATCAAGGGCAACCGTAATGGATGGAGCCTCTTTGGTTGGTGCTTCCACATGTAATGTCCAGCCTTCAGCTCTTACAGCATCAGCAGCAGCACTTCCTAAAGCTCCAATTGCGATTTCGCCTTGTTCAAAATCAGGGTAGTTGGATTTTAATGAGTGGATTCCGGAAGGACTGAAAAATACAATCAAATCATATTTTGAGATATCAATATCATTTTTTAAATCAGCGGGTACAGTGTTAAAAACAACAGCTTGATCATATTGAATCGAATGTTTTTCAAAAAAATCTGCAAATTGAGTCCCCATACCCTCAGCACCACAAGGAATTAAAAAATGGTGTTCTTTGTTTTTCAAAAGAAGTTCAGAAATCCCGGCAGGATTGTTGTTTTTTGCAAAAAAGATCTTCCTTTTACGGTATGGAATATATTTTTGAAGATAATGTGCAATCTGATCCGTAATACAGAAATATTTCATCGATTCAGGAATCTCTATTCTTAGCTCTTTCACTAAAGTAAAGAAATGATCGATAGTTGTTGTACTTGCAAAAACTAATGCCGTATGATTGAGTATATTGATTTTTGATTTCCTAAATTCTATAGCTTGTATACTTTCAATTTTGAAAAATTTGTAGAAATCAATATTGATGCTATATTTCTTTTTTAATTCAGCATAAGGTGATTTTTCAAAATCAACCGGCGCAACCTGAGAAATTAAGATGTTTTTTATTTTCATTATTCTAGCACTTTAAACTATTCAATATCAATTACTTATTGAGTGAAACTAACATTTTTAACACCACTAAATAAGGTAAAATTTCAAGTGTGCAAAAATAAATAAAAAATTGCAATAATTTAATCTTTTTAGGATTAATCATGAATATTTTTAATGATGTAATTGAAAAAGTGATAGTTAAGATAGGAAAATATAGAAAAATCAACTTCCAATGATTTGAATAAATGGATAAAGGAATGATGAACATTAAAAAAATCGAATTAGAGAAATTGAATAATAATTTATATAGTTTATAAAAGGGATACTCCTCTTTATAACTGAATAAGGAAAAATAGATCAATGAAGACAATCTTTTTACAAAGAAATCAAAAATAACTAAAAGTAAGATGATGAAATAGAGAACAATCGGATTTGTTAAATGGAAAACTTTTGGAAAAAAATACTCAAGAACTATATAAACAAAAAGAGCCTGTATCACAAATATTACCGTATGAATCCAGTCAAAAAGGTTCTTATTTGAAACTTTTCCTTCTCTCACAAGCTGTGAAAAATGTCTTTGAGAAAATAATGAGGTGAATAAAAGGGTGATCTTTTGGTGAAATGTAACAAATAGTGATGTTATTGTAATCAGTGCTATAAAAAGTATCACAGTTGGTAAATTATGATTCTCAGGTATATAATTATGAAAATTCCCGGAAATTTGTTCCCGGGAAACTTCAGTAACAATATGTTGAGATATCGCTAAAAGATTCAATGGTTAAATGATTATTTAACGATTAATTTTTTGGTTGCTATAGCTTTTCCGTTTACTTCAATAGAATAAAAATAGATCCCTGGATTAAATTCATTCAATGAAATAATGGATCTCGATCCTGTAACAGGTGATGAATAAACAACTACACCGGTAATATTTCTGATTACTAAATCAGTTTTGTCAGAGGTTGAGGTTAACTGATGTTCAATGGTAACTCTATTTGATGCAGGGTTTGGAAACGCTGTGATGGTTTTTGTTGAATTGTTGTTTTGAACTCCAATAGTTGAATTATCTAAAACGATGTAGAAGCTTGATTTAATGGATGTGTTAGTTGCGTCAAATAATTCATATTTATAAATTGTAATTCCTTGATTCCCATTAGGATTATAGAAAATATGAAATGCTTGGTCGCCATAGTTAGTGTGTGAAAAATTTTCACCGGCATTAATGGTTTGTGGAAAAAAACTCTCATTTCCTGTTAAACAAGATTCTCCAATACAGAATTGAGATAAGGATCCTTCCAAAACCTGAATAGGATCTCTAACCACCATGATGCCTAAATCATTTGTAGTGTTATTTTCAATATCAAAATAAAAAGTGTCATCAGCATTTAAAAATCTGGGTGTCGCAAAAACAGTGTCGTTGTTATTAATAATGTTGTTGTTATATCGAATGATTAAATCTTGAGAAAAGGCATTGATTGTGATCAGCAACATCAAAAGGGTAATTAGCTTTTTCATAAGGTTGTATTTTTTAATTTGTTTTAATTATAGACTGCAAAAATACCAAAAAATTAAATCATGATGTGTGATTATACCAAATTTTTTTAAAATGTTCTCCTAATGGTTCGGCAATCACCTCAATGGGCTCTTTGGTTATAGGGTGTTCAAACGCTATTCTTCTGGCATGCAGGCCAATAGAGGCATCCGGATTGGGCCTCTTAGCGCCATATTTTAAATCCCCTTTTATGATACAACCTATTGTGGAGAGCTGCACTCTGATCTGATGATGTCTTCCTGTAAAAAGCTCCACCTCCAAAAGAAAATAATTTTGTGTTTTGCCAATCAAAGTGTAATGTAATTCTGCTCTTAAATGCTCATCATCAGGAGTGTCTTTGGCAAAACTGCGGTTTAATTTTTCATTTTTCTTCAGAAAATGAACCAATCTTTGTGTTTCTACTTCAGGTTTTTTTTCAACAATGGCCCAGTAGATTTTGGATATTTTTCGCTCCTTGATGATTTGGGTCATCCTTGTTAACCCTTTTGATGTTTTTGTAAATATGATGACGCCACTCACTGGTCTGTCTAACCTATGAACAGATCCACAAAATACATTTCCGGGTTTGTTATACTTCACTTTCAGATATTCCCTCACTTTTTCAACCAGAGGGATATCTCCTGTTTTATCAGCCTGTACAATTTCACCTGCTACTTTATTGACAATAATGAGGTGATTATCTTCAAATAAAATCCTCGGGCCAATCTCTTCAATAATAGAACTCATTGTTTAATATTGCTCATTTTTGTTTGGAAAATCAGATGTTTTTACATCATGAATATAGTTTTCAACGGATTCAACAATCTCTTTGCTGAAATTGTGGTAACGTCTTAAAAATCTGGGAGAGAATTGTAAACTGTACCCCATCATGTCATGAAAAACCAGAACCTGTCCGCTGGTATGAGGTCCGGCTCCAATTCCAATGGTGGGGATGGATATTGAATCTGTAACCTCTTTGGCTAAATCAGCCGGGATTTTTTCTAAAACGATTCCAAAACATCCGTGATCTTCAAGAATCTTAGCATCTTTGATGATCTTTTCAGCTTCTTTTTCAGAGGTCCCTCTTACCGTATAAGTGCCGTATTTGTTGATCGATTGAGGCATCAAACCCAAATGTCCCATAATAGGAATTCCTGCTGATAAGATTCGATCAATGCTTTCAGATATCTCTATTCCACCTTCCAGTTTTACGGCATCCGCACCCGATTCTTTCATGATTCTTATAGCAGATGCTAACGCTTCTTTAGAATTGCCCTGATAAGTCCCAAACGGGAGGTCTACAACCACCAAAGCTCTCTCAACAGCTCTAACTACTGATGATGCATGATATATCATTTCATTTAAAGTAATGGGTAATGTGGTTTTATAACCCGCCATCACATTCGCAGCAGAATCTCCAACCAGAATCACATCAATTTTGGCTTGATCCAGCAATTTAGCCGTTGAATAATCATAAGCTGTTAACATGGCAATCTTTTCTCCCTCTTTTCTCATTTTTCTGAGTAAATGGGTTGTAACCTTATTTACATTTGTGGATAAATATTGTGACATTTTTTTTGTTTTTTAAAAATTATATACAATTATTTTTCTGATATTTATATTTCCAATGATAAAACAATGACGTAAAAAAGAGGGTGATCGTTCCTCCTAATAAAAATGAAGGCAAGGGGAGTAATCCAAATCCTTCATTTTGAGCAATAAATAGAAAAGAGGTAGTAACCATAGTCATAAAAATAGCTGGGATCAACGTAATCAAGTAAAATTTCTTTTCAATTACCAAAAATATTGAAGAAGCCCACAATGTTACCATAGCTAAACATTGATTTAACCATGCAGTGATCATTGCACCAAAAAAAATGGGCTTCCCTTGTTTTTCATTGGTAATACACCTGGACATTAAAGTGGATTGAGTAGAGTGAAATCCACTTACTGCACCACATGCAATAGTGATAAACATTATTGGGAAAATTGGGTGTGATTTTGCATAAGGATGGGTGTTTTGAAGGCCATCCCAAAATTCAGGGAGTTGAGGTTGGTATATGAAAATACTAAATAGTAATCCAATGCCCATCAAAAGTAAAAATGCTCCAAAAATAGGGTATATTGTGCCAATGATCTTATCAATAGGGAGCAATGTAGCTAAAATATAATAAACAAATATGAGAATGATCCAATTCATCGGAATGAAATCTACCCCATCTTGTAACCTGTTCGCCGGTGTAATGTTTTGCTTGTCAATACCAAATATTCTTTCAACCACATTTCCATAAATGAAATACCCGAGAACTAAAATTGATAAACAAATACAAAACGAAATCATGTTGTCCACAAAAAATTGAGTGCGCAAAGATAATAGTTTTTCTTTTACATATTCCAATTTTGAGAATTGATAAAATTGAAGTATATTTGCACCATTCAATTTGATATAGGTTATGTCTCATTTTTATTTTTTAAATTGTTGATAATAAACAGTATAGAAAAAACAGATCTCCCTTTAAATGCGTTATGAGAACTTGTTTTTGTCAAATAATGTGAAAAGATATACTATGAACCAAACATACTCAATCTCCTTGAATATTTTGAATCAAAAAATTTTAACATAATTGTCATTATCTCCCATGAAAAAATTTGTTCTATCATTGTACCTTCTTTTGACGATACATTTTTTAGGGTTTGGTCAAACAGAATTTACTGTAGAGCAGAATGTTAGGTACTTGTCATCTAGTCAGTTGCAGGGAAGGAATGCCGGTACGAGGGGAGATTCTCTGACCCAATTGTATTTAATCCAGGTTTTAAAACAATGGGAAATCTCTCCTTTGTCTGAAGATTATTGGCAACCTTTTACAGTAAAAATGAAAGCGAGCAGAGGAGGAGATTATATCAGTTCTAAAAATATAGTTGCTTGTATTGAAGGATCTGATTCGGTTTTAAAAAAGGAATATATCATTATTTGTGCTCATTTTGATCATGTTGGTGTTGAAAAAGGACGGATACATCCCGGAGCAAATGATAATGCTTCCGGGGTTGCTGCAGTGTTAAATCTAGCATTCAGATTTAAACAGAACCCTTTGAAAAGGTCCGTACTGA
>JAEWUL010000152.1 GCA_023459435.1 Bacteroidota bacterium | reverse complement strand
CAAATGAAACACCTGGCTTAGGTGATAAAATTGATAAAAAGAAAGATAACTTTCCGCTTCAGTTCAACGGTAAAAATCCCGGAACAATGAAACTGAAAGTGAAAAAAGATGGGGGGGACATCGATGCAATCACCGCTGCTACAATATCTTCAAAAGCATTTTGTGATGCCGTTGATCGCGCTTTTAAAGCTTTTCAGATCGTCGTCGCTCAATATGAATCACAAAAATCAGATTCTACTCAAGTTACATCAAATTAGGAGGAATTAATATGAGCAAATTAAAAGTTTTAACAAACGGATTTATTAAAGAGAATCCAGTCTTTGTCCTCGTTTTGGGTATGTGCCCCACTTTAGCCGTTACAACTTCTGCTGTCAATGCTATCGGTATGGGTCTTTCAACTACATTTGTCCTTCTCATGTCAAATGTGATTATCTCTCTTCTCAAACCAATTATTCCAAAAGAGGTTAGAATACCTATTTTTATCGTTGTTATCGCTACTTTCGTTTCTATAGTAGATCTGGTTCTTCAAGCTTATATTCCCGCTTTGGCTGAAAGTTTGGGTATCTTTATTCCCCTTATCGTTGTGAACTGTATCGTCCTGGGTAGAGCTGAAGCTTTCGCTAGTAAAAATAGTGTCTTTAAATCTTTTTTGGATGGTATTGGTATGGGGGTCGGTTTTACTTTTGCCCTTTTTGTTATCGGCGCTTTTAGAGAAGTTTTTGGTGGGGGTACTTTCTTTGGTCTCCCATTACCATTTTTAAAAGGAAATGAAGTGCTGATTCTTGTCCTTGCCCCAGGTGCTTTTATCGTTCTGGGTTTTATTATTGCTATCGTTAGATCTTTACAAAAAAAATAATCGAAATCATAGACTATGGAATATATTATCATGATCATTAGTGCTGTTTTTGTTAATAACATTATCTTAGCACAATTTTTGGGAATCTGCCCTTTTCTTGGGGTTTCTAATAAAGTTTCTACCTCTGTTGGTATGGGAGCTGCCGTCCTTTTTGTAATGACTCTAGCCACTTTGGTGACTTCAGTCCTCGATAAATATGTCTTGTCTGCCCTCGATTTGAACTTTTTGCAAACCATCACTTTTATCCTTGTGATTGCTTCATTGGTTCAGATGGTTGAAATGATTCTGAAAAAAATCAGCCCTCCTCTATATCAAGCTTTAGGCGTGTTTTTACCTCTAATTACAACAAATTGTGCGGTTTTAGGTGTTGCAATTCTTGTAACTCAAAAACATTTCTCAATCATTGATTCTACTCTTTTTGCAATTTTTTCTGCTATCGGTTTTACCTTGGCAATCGTGATTTTCGCCGGCTTAAGAGAACAACTAGATCTTGTAAAAATTCCTAAAGCAATGAAAGGTGTCCCTATTGCACTAGTAGTGGCCGGTATTCTGGCTATGGCTTTTATGGGTTTTGCCAATCTGGTATAATTCTAATCAAATTCATACTGTAATCCCTTGATTGGCAACATTATTGTAAGCATATTTTTTGATGGTAATAACATCATTGTTTACATGAACCAATATCCATCCATAATGTTTGGATGATCCGATTTTAAATGTGGTTCCAATGTATGAATCACCATTTGGAAACATTTGTTCCGCATCTGCCCAGAACGGATTGATATAGGCATCTCCCAATGCTCCAAAAACACCTGAACTATTGATGCTTGTACCTGCTGTCAATGGCCTAATTACAGTACTTCGCTGCACTTCGCTTAGCAAAATCGATCCTATTTCAGAATATTCATCACAGCGCTCGTTCCAGCTCGTACCGCCTTCGGCGCCCTCCACATCCCTTATGCAAAGTATTTTTACCTTCTTCCCCTCACTTTCTTTAATGGCTCATCCCCAAATGAATAGGTTACTCCAACAATGAAATTAAGACCAAAATTTTTGAAATCGTAATACCTGGAATGGTATTGGGATGCAATATTGTTGATCTGTGCAAAGGCTGAAAACTGCTTGGTAATCAAATATTCAAATGATGCATCAAAGTTGAGAACAGGTCTCATTTTTCGGATGACATAGTTGTTGTTTGCTAAAGGTACAAATGCCGATCTGTCAAAGGCTAATTTGAAATTTAAATCAAAAATGTACTGTTTCCCATAGTAATACTTACCCCCAAATCCACCTTCCCAGGTTGGTTTATAATAGGGCTTGGAAAGATTGGACAGATTGTAATACCCCCAGTAATTGGCATCAAAATTGAGATATAAATGGTCTACTACCTGCCATGTAATATTGGCACATACATTTAAAACGTTGACATCCGCATATACCACTTCAAATTGATTTTTCAACAAGGATGTGGTGTCGATCATGAAAAAAGGCATATCCTTGGAATAGGAATACCTTGCTGAAAAATGATAGTTCATCTTTTTTATCAAATTTCCCTTTAATCCTCCGAAAATGTTGATTTGTGTTCTTGTAAATCGTAATGAATCTAAATTAGGCTTAAGATATGGGTTTTCATATAACAAATCTTTTAATGATGTGAATTCGGTATTTCCATTCACTCCACCATATAAACTCATAATCCCCGGAATAATTCCCAACTGAACCTCTGCAATAGGATAAACCGGCATCTTTGCTTTGGTATACCGTGTGGTGTTAATAATCGGAACTCCAACCCCTAAACTTAATGAATACTCTTTTACTTCAAAGGTAAATGTCGGCTTAAATTCAATCTTGTAGCTGTTTTTAGTAAAGGTGGATAGCGCATAATCATTTGACCATTTGTTGTAAAAATAGTCGAAATTTACATCTATCCTAAAATTCTGACTTCCGGATACTTTCATAAAACGATCGTCATAAGCAAAATAGGATCGTAATCCAATCTGATTCTCTTCATCTCTGGGATGTGTATAAATGTAGTCGTACATAATCCGGACATCATACTTTAATGTTTTTACATCTGCAGTATGATTAGACCTTAATCCTGTGACTGCAAAAGCATGATGAAAATTGTTTCGAAGGGTATCCCTGTAAGTTTTGGAATAATAATAATCCTGATATCCATCCAGTTTGCTGAAGGCAAACCGATGCGCTACCTGATGATTATATCCAAAAGTATTGTATAAAGTTGAGTTTCGGAAAAAACGATGAAAAAATAAGGATGTTTTCGTATCACTGATCGGAGCGTAAGCGTAATTTTTCATGGTTTTTCCCATCTGTGGCGCCCAAAGTGAAAAATGGTTTACATTGATTCCATATGAAAATTTCTGGTTGTCAAAATTGTGTATGTTGAGCTGTGCTAAAGGTGTGATTGGAAATCCAAAACCTACCCTAATAAAGTTTCGGTATAATCTTTTCATCACGTCAGCAGGTAACTTAACTGGTTGAACTGATGATGGCGTAAAACTTAAATCTATTCTTTGTGGCATAATATAATAGTCAAACTTTACTTTTTCAATAACAGTGTCAATGATCTCAGCTTTGTTGTTAATCTTGTCAAAATTTTGAATTGTAGGTGCAAAATCGATACGAAAACGCGCTGTATCGATAGGTTGTGCAATCAAAAATCGCGATACAATCAGAAGGAGTAATAGGGATGTTATTTTTTTCATTGTCTTACTTTTTTTTAAATTCAAGATACAAATTTTTAGTTGCCTGGTTGTTTAGCATTTTCTAAGGCAATCACTTCTTTTACTTTTTCAGCGGCTATCTGTTTTAATTCCCCTTCAAAGTTGTCTACAATACTTTGATAAGTGTGTTTTGCCTGGAAATAATTCCCTTTCGATTTATATAAATCACCATATAAAATGAATGTTTTTGCAAGCCAGTATGAAGAGGTATAGTTGCCTCCAATAATCTTCTTGATCAGTTTTTCCGTTTCAACTATGTTGTTCTCTTTAAATTCAATTTCAGCTTGTTTATATGCTGCCTCAGAACAGATCTCATTATTTCCCATATTCGCTAATAGTGAAAAATGTTTTTTCGCTGTAATATACTCCCCAAGCT
>JAEWUL010000151.1 GCA_023459435.1 Bacteroidota bacterium | reverse complement strand
GATCCTACCGGATTGGGTGAACTGATAGACCTGGTTGGAAATATCGCCCTTGGTAGTGCGAAAGCGAGAAGTGCCGATGTGCTCGGTCATGTGTTTGAGTATTTCTTAGGTGAGTTTGCGTTGGCTGAAGGTAAAAAGGGGGGACAATTCTATACCCCTCGTAGCGTTGTGGAACTGTTGGTGGAGATGTTGGAACCTTATAAAGGTCGTGTGTTTGACCCATGCTGCGGTTCCGGTGGAATGTTTGTTCATTCTGAAAAGTTTGTGACCGAACACCAGGGGAAAGTGAACGATATCTCCATTTATGGACAAGAGAGCAACCAAACCACCTGGCGTTTGGCGAAAATGAACTTAGCCATTAGAGGAATCGATAGTTCTCAGGTAAAATGGAATAACGAAGGTTCATTTTTGAATGATGCCCATAAAGATCTGAAAGCAGATTTTATTATAGCCAATCCACCGTTTAATGTAAGCGATTGGGGTGGCGAACTGATGCGAAATGATGGTCGTTGGCAATATGGCACACCTCCATCCGGAAATGCAAACTTTGCCTGGATGCAACACTTTCTTTATCATTTAGCACCCAATGGACGTGCCGGTGTTGTATTAGCTAAAGGAGCTTTAACCTCTAAGACTTCCGGTGAAGGGGATATCAGAAAAGCATTGGTAGAAAACGGATTGATCGATTGCATCGTAAATCTTCCTGCCAAATTGTTTTTAAACACCCAAATTCCTGCTGCCTTATGGTTCCTAAAACGGAATGGTAGAGAGGCCATGCATGGCGTCTCTGCAGACCAACCCAACATCCTCTTTATTGACGCCCGCAATTTGGGACACCTCATCAACCGCCGTACCCGTGAATTATCAAAGGAGGATATTGACCAAATCACCACCACATATCACAATTGGAGAAGTAGTTGTAAGGGCGAATTGCATTCGCCCTCGCATTCGTCCTATGAAGATATTCCTGGATTTTGCGCATCTGTACCAATCAGCAAGGTAGCAGAACTCGATTATGTCCTCACCCCCGGCCGTTATGTAGGGTTACCCGACGATGAAGATGACTTTGACTTCAACGAACGATTCACTGCACTCAAAGCAGAGTTAGAAGAACAATTAAAAGAAGAAACTCGATTAAACGAACTCATAAATATCAATCTTTTAAAAATCAAAATCTAATTATGTCCAAAGAACTATCCTTAACTCAAAACAACTCGTTTGAACAAAACAAACGAACTGATGAAAATGAAATCTATTTTGCCACTCAACAAAACGGACCACTAATAAATAATATTGAAAATAAAATATTTACGATTAGAGAAATGCAGGTCATGCTTGATAGTGAACTAGCTAAATTATATCAAACAGAAACAAAATACATCAATAGAGCCGTAAATAGAAATCCCGACAGATTTCCAAGTACTTTTGCATTTCAACTAGATGAAACCGAATGGAACACTTTAAGGTTCCAAATTGGCACCTTAGAAAATCAAAAAGGGAGAGGACAACATCGAAAATACTTACCATGGGTATTTACCGAACAAGGAGTAGCTATGCTTTCTGCTGTTCTGAATACAAATAAGGCAGTACAGATTAGTGTTCAAATAATGCAAGCGTTTATTGCAATGCGCAAATTTTTAACTAAAAATGCCATTATTTTTCAACGTATCAATGTATTAGAACATAAACAACATAAAACAGATGAAAAATTAGAAGAAGTTTTTAAAATTTTGGAATCTAATCAACCAAAACCAGAGAAAGGGATTTTTTTTGATGGTCAAATATTTGATGCTTATTTATTTGTTTCAGATGTAATTAAAAATGCTCAAACCAAAATCATTTTGATAGACAACTATGTAGATGAATCTGTTTTAGGTATATTATCAAAAAGAGGTACGAATGTTTCTGCTATCATTTATACTAAAAATATTTCGGAACAACTTAGAATCGATCTTAAAAAGCACAACAGCCAATATCCCGAAATAAAAATAGTAGAATTTAATGGTGCTCACGATCGCTTTTTAATCATTGATGATCATGAGTTGTA
Source organism: Bacteroidota bacterium (assembly GCA_023459435.1). Classification (GTDB taxonomy): domain Bacteria; phylum Bacteroidota; class Bacteroidia; order Bacteroidales; family WCHB1-69; genus UBA5429. The sequence goes on along the minus strand of JAEWUL010000151.1, from coordinate 606 downwards.
CCATTTTGGAGCATCCTTAAAAGACTTAGGTAAAAAATGGTTTGCTTTTTCCCGAATGGACTCTTTTGTAAACGAAGTATTGTTAAAATTAAAGAAAATAGGATAAGAAGCTCAACAAAAGATATGAAAAAATCAGACAAACAACCTTTAAAGATCAAGATCAATGAGTGATTCGACGATAATCAATTTTAAGGTAGGTGAATTAATTACGATATTGCAACAATTTCCGAAGGAGATGCCGGTTTTAGTGAGCGGTTTAAAAGATGGATATGACAACTTCTATCATCCTTTTATTGTAAAAGTAAAGCACACTCCTGAAAGTTATATAGACGAAGGCCAATTTCAAGAAAATGATCTTGGATTTGAAGCATTAATAATCGAAAGAGAGGTAAGATATGAGTGAGTGGAAGAAATGTAAATTAGTTGAATATTCAAATATTAATATGGGCCAATCTCCCAAATCTGAGTATTATAATAATGAGGAAATTGGTATTCCATTTTTACAAGGCAATAGAACTTTTGGAATAAAATATCCGACTTATGATACTTATTGTTCTCAACCTTTAAAATTTGCAAATGAAGGAGAAATCCTTTTTAGTGTAAGGG
>JAEWUL010000150.1 GCA_023459435.1 Bacteroidota bacterium | reverse complement strand
TTAAAAGAAGCTAAAGAATTAGTTGACGCTGCTCCAAAACCATTAAAAGAAGGCGTTTCTAAAGACGAAGCTGAAGGTTTGAAAAAATCATTAGAAGAAGCTGGTGCTGAAGTAGAAGTAAAATAATTTCTACTACCCCAAAAATCATGAGTACAAACTTCCACTTACGAGTGGAAGTATTGTACTTATTCTAGTATATACAGATTGCTAAAATCTGAACTCTTAATCTGCCCATTTCTCGTGTTTTCGTAAAAAAATAACCAATAAAATAAAATCACCTTGGCTACATTCAATCAAAGATTTAGTTTTGCATCCACCCGCCCCGTGGAATATCCAGATTTTCTGGATTTACAATTAAAATCGTTCCAAGATTTTTTTCAAATAGATACCGATTCGGAACGAAGACACCAAGAAGGTCTTTATAAAGTTTTCGCTGAAAACTTCCCAATCTCAGATGCAAGGAATAGTTTTGTTTTAGAATTTCTGGACTATTATATCGATGGCCCCAGATATTCTATGGATGAGTGTCTCGAAAGAGGCTTAACCTTTAGCGTTCCGCTTAAAGCAAAAATGAAACTATCTTGTAATGATGCCGATCATGAAGATTTTGAAACAGTGATCCAGGATGTCTATCTCGGTATGGTACCCTATATGACACCCAGAGGAACATTTATCGTTAACGGCGCTGAAAGAGTTGTCGTTTCTCAACTTCATAGATCGCCCGGTGTTTTCTTTGGATCATCTTTCCATAATAACGGATCGCAACTCTATTCCGCAAGAATTATTCCATTCAAAGGGTCTTGGATGGAGTTCACAACAGATATCAATAACGTAATGTATGCGTATATTGATAGAAAAAAGAAATTACCTGTCACAACCCTGCTACGTGCTATAGGTTATGAAACAGATAAAGATATTCTCGATATATTTAATATCGCAGAAGAAGTTAAAGTTACTAAAGCTAACTTAAAGAAAAATCTAGGTAGAAAATTTGCAGCTCGTGTTGTAAAAGTAAGAAATGAAGACTTCGTTGACGGTGAAACCGGTGAAGTGTTCAATATCGAACGTACTGAGCTTATTATCGACCGTGAAACCATTTTTGAAGAACAACATATCAATAAAATTATTGATGCCAATATTAAAACGGTTCTTTTCCATAGAGAAGAGAGTTCTACCGACTATTCGGTTATCTTTAATACATTGCAAAAAGACCCTGCAAACTCTGAAAAACAAGCTATTGAATATATTTATCTACAACTCCGCAATACTGCTGCACCTGACGAAGAAGCAGCCAGATCTGCTCTCGAAAAATTGTTCTTTTCAGATAAAAGATACGATTTGGGTGAAGTTGGTAGATATAGAATCAACAAAAAATTAAACCTTAATATACCAATCGAAACAGGAATCCTTACCAAAGAGGATATCATTTCGATTATCAAATACTTAGTGGAATTGATCAACTCTAAAACAGAAGTTGATGATATTGACCACTTAAGCAACAGACGTGTTAGAACAGTTGGAGAACAATTATACAACCAGTTCTCAGTTGGTTTGGCTCGTATGGCTCGTACCATTCGTGAAAAAATGAATGTAAGAGATAATGAAGTGTTTGCTCCTGCAGATCTGATCAACGCGAAAACGTTGTCTTCCGTAATCAACTCATTCTTTGGAACCAATCAGTTGTCTCAATTCATGGATCAAACCAACCCTCTTTCTGAAATTACTCATAAACGAAGAATTTCAGCATTAGGACCAGGTGGTCTTTCCAGAGAAAGAGCCGGATTTGAGGTTCGTGACGTGCATTATACGCACTATGGTAGATTATGTACCATTGAAACTCCTGAAGGTCCAAACATCGGTTTGATCTCTTCTCTTTGTGTATTCGCTAAAATTAACAACCTTGGTTTTATTGAAACACCATACAGAAAAGTTGTTGATGGGATTGTAAAATTTGAAGAGGAACCCATCTATCTTAGTGCTGAAGAGGAAGAAAATAAAATCATTGCTCAGGCTAAAACTGATATGGATGAGAATGGCGTATTGAGTGAACGTGTTAAAGCTCGTCAACTTGCCGATTATCCAATCGTTCCTAAAGAAGAAGTGGATCTTATCGATATCGCTCCTAATCAGATTGCTTCTATAGCCGCATCACTAATTCCTTTCCTTGAAAATGATGATGCGAACCGTGCCTTGATGGGATCTAACATGATGCGTCAGGCTGTTCCTCTTTTAATTCCGGAAAGACCAATCGTTGGTACTGGCTTGGAAAAACAAGTGGCAATCGACTCCAGAGCTTTGATCCTCGCAGAAGGGGATGGTATAGTTGAGTATGTGGATGGTCAGAAAATTGTGATCAATTATAACTATACCGAAATGGAGAAATTAGTGATTTTTGATTCTCATATAAAAACATACGAATTACAAAAATTCAAAAGAACCAACCAAAACTCTTGTATTAACATCAGACCGATCGTTGTGAAAGGGCAACAAGTGAAAAAAGGGGATGTACTTACCGAAGGGTATGCTACTAAAGATGGAGAACTTGCCTTAGGTAGAAATATGATGGTGGCATTCATGCCTTGGAAAGGGTACAACTTTGAGGATGCAATTGTAATCTCAGAAAGAGTAGTTAAAGAGGATATCTTTACCTCTATTCACATTGAAGAGTTCACCCTTGAAGTTCGCGATACCAAACGGGGTATAGAAGAATTAACCAATGATATACCTAATGTTTCCGGTGAAGCAACCAAAGATTTAGGTGAAGATGGATTGATCAGAATCGGTGCTGAAGTGAACGAAGGGGATATCTTAATCGGTAAAATTACACCTAAAGGGGAATCTTATCCAACTCCCGAAGAGAAACTGTTAAGAGCCATCTTCGGTGATAAAGCAGGTGATGTGAAAGATGCTTCTCTTAAAGCACCTCCTTCAATGAAAGGGGTTGTGATTGGTGCAAAATCCTTATCCAGATTAATGAAGGACAGAAAAGCCAGATCTAAAGAGAAAGATATCATCTCTGAAATTGAAGCTGTATATAATAAAAAATTAGCTGAATTGAAAGAAGCTATTGTTAATAAATTGTATAAACTTCTGGAAGGTAAAATTGCACATAATGTGACTGACAACTCAAAAAACGTTGTGATTCAAAAAGGTGCAAAATTCTCTCAAAAAATGTTAGCAGCTGTTAACTATTCTAACGTAAATGTTTCCAAATGGACAAACGATGCCAAAATTAATGTTATTGTAGCTGAAATTATTAAAAACTATCTGATTAAAGAGAGAGAGATCGTTGCTAAACTAACCAGAGAGAAATTTGATGCTACTATCGGAAGCGAATTACCTAATGGTATTGTTCAGATGGCAAAAGTTTATGTTGCTTCAAAACGTAAATTGAAAGTGGGTGATAAAATGGCAGGTCGTCACGGTAATAAAGGTATTGTGGCTCGCGTGGTTCGCGAAGAGGATATGCCATTCCTTGAAGATGGACGCCCTGTTGATATTGTTCTTAATCCACTTGGTGTACCATCC
>JAEWUL010000149.1 GCA_023459435.1 Bacteroidota bacterium | reverse complement strand
GAGATGCAGATGGTCATTTGCTCTTCAGACCAGGTGGTCATGGGGCCCTGATCTCAAACCTGAATGCCATAAAAGCAGATCTTATTTTTGTAAAAAATATTGATAATGTGACCAAAGAGGATCGGTTACTTCCAACAATCACTTTTAAAAAGGCGTGTGCAGCTTTATTAATCTCTCTTCAGAATACATGCTTTTCATACTTAAATCAACTTGAAAAAGGTGATATTAATATACAAATGTTAGAGAAGATCACTCTATTTGCAAAGGAAAAACTGAATATTCATTTTTTGACAAATCAACCCACACAAGAGGAACTGAAAAATGCTTTAAACAAACCCATTAGGGTTTGTGGAATGGTGAAAAATCAGGGAGAACCGGGAGGTGGCCCCTTCTGGGTGAAGGATAAAAATGGAGTGGTTTCTTGTCAAATTGTGGAATCATCACAAATCAATATGAAAGATCCGATTCAAAAGGCCATTTTTGACCGCTCAACCCACTTTAATCCCGTAGATATGGTGTGTAGCACCATTGATTATAAAGGTAATTATTTTAACCTTCATGATTTTGTTGATGAAGAAACCGGTTTCATCTCAGAAAAATCTTATGAGGGTAGAACCTTGAAAGCGATGGAACTGCCCGGTTTGTGGAATGGAGCTATGGCTCACTGGATCACCGTATTTGTGGAGGTTCCTTTGGAAACATTTAATCCCGTTAAAACCATTTTTGATTTACTTAAACGATAAACATACACATTGAAAACTTACGGAAAAGGGATATTGTATGCATTGGGAGCATACACTTTATGGGGAATTTTTCCCTTGTACTGGCATTTAATTACAAAAGTTTCTGCAGTTGAAATCCTGGCCCACAGGATCTTCTGGTCAGCTATTTTTATGTTTATTCTGGCCTGGTATGTGTATAAAATCAAATTGATTCCGGTTCTTAAAAACTGGAAGCAAATGAAGTATCTCCTCATCACAGGCACATTAATATCTGCCAACTGGGGTGTTTATATTTGGGCTGTCAATAATAATCATGTCGTTGATGCCTCATTAGGTTATTATATCAACCCCCTAATCAATGTCGTTTTAGGATATCTTTTTCTGAATGAAAGGTTAAACAAACTTCAGAGAGTGGCTTTGTTCATGGCTTTGGTGGGTGTAACATATCTGACTATTGACTATGGCAAGTTCCCCGTCATTGCGCTCTTTCTGGCTTCTACTTTTGCAGCTTATGGATTATTGCGAAAAAAAGCTAAAGTGGATGCCGTGCCTGCTTTGACGATAGAAACAGCACTGGTTGCTCCTCTGGCACTGGTATTCTTGATTTCTACTTTTATCACGAATAAATCTACCTACACCTTTTCAGATTTCTCGACACTGATTCTTTTGTTAGGAGCGGGCCCAGCTACAGCAATCCCGTTATTGCTTTTTGGAAAAGCCGCTGAAACTGTTCCTCTTTCTATACTGGGGTTTGTTCAATATTTATCCCCCACTTTACAGTTATTCATTGGACTTTTTATCTTTAAGGAACCATTCACTTCCGCTCATTTGATCTGTTTTAGCTTCATTTGGTTTGGATTGCTGTTGTTTAGTATGAGCTTTTCCAAGAAGAAAGAGATCATTGAAGATGTTATAGAAATATGATATTATAAATTATGCACGGAATGGGTTAATTTCGTACTTTTGCATATTAAAATAAGAAAAAATGAAAAAAATATTGGTTACCGGTGGTGCCGGATTTTTAGGATCCCATTTATGTGACAAACTGATCCAAGAAGGAAATGAGGTGATTTGTCTGGATAACTATTTCACAGGTTCCAAAAAGAATATTGTCCATCTGCTGGATCATCCTTATTTTGAGTTGATCAGACACGATGTGACAGCTCCGTTTTTTGTGGAAGTAGACGAAATATACAATCTGGCGTGCCCAGCATCTCCGATCCATTATCAATACAACCCAATTAAAACGATCAAAACTTCTGTGATGGGGGCAATTCATATGTTGGGACTCGCTAAAAGAATCAAAGCCAAAGTGTTACAAGCATCTACTAGTGAAGTTTACGGAGACCCCACTATTCATCCTCAGGTTGAAGAGTATTGGGGAAATGTAAATCCTATTGGAATAAGATCTTGTTACGATGAAGGAAAAAGATGTGCAGAAACCCTTTTTTTTGATTATCACAGACAAAACAATGTAAAAATCAAAGTGGTTCGTATATTTAATACCTACGGCCCCAGAATGCATCCCAATGACGGAAGAGTGGTTTCCAATTTTATTGTACAGGCCTTGAAAGGGAAAGATATTACGATTTTTGGTAATGGAAATCAAACACGTAGTTTTTGCTACTGTGATGATCTTATTACAGGGTTAATTTCCATGATGGATTCTCCGGACTCTATTATCGGACCTGTTAACATGGGGAATCCTAATGAATTTACTATGAATGAATTGGCACAACTTGTGATCGAACTAACCGGAACAAAGTCTAAAATTGTGTATCAACCACTCCCATCTGATGATCCCACACAACGTCAACCTAATATCACAAAAGCCCAAAATCTTCTAAATTGGGAACCTAAAGTACAGCTGAAAGAGGGTTTGTTGAAGACCATAACCTATTTTGAAAATGAATTGTAAATTTTAATATACACAATATCAGATAGTTGTAAAATATTTCATTTTTTTTATAATAAAATGATTTTTTTTTCAAAAATGTCGTATATTTGCAAATTATAAATCACTAAA
>JAEWUL010000148.1 GCA_023459435.1 Bacteroidota bacterium | reverse complement strand
CGGTAACTATTGTACAGTATCTTATTATGTTATTGGTTGCAATCCTTGCTTTTGTTAGTAATTTTACAAAAGGATCTAAGAAAATCACCTTTATCATATTATCTGTTTTATTTTTAGTTGTTTTTTGTATTATGGGATATATGCGTCAATCAGCAGAAACAATATTTGCTGTTTTTCCATTGTTAGCTGTAGGAATAACACCCATTCTCGGAAAATATGTTGATTCAAAAGGAAAAGCCGCATCTATGTTGATGATTGGCTCAATCCTGTTAATTGTTTGTCATTTAACATTTGCCTTTATTTTACCCTTATTTCAAGGAAATAATATTGGTGGTGTAGTTATTGCTTATATTACAATTCTAATACTCGGCGCATCATTCTCATTGGTTCCTGCTTCTTTGTGGCCAAGTGTTCCAAAACTTGTTGACAATAAGGTAATTGGTTCCGCTTACGCATTGATTTTTTGGATTCAAAATATTGGATTATGGTTGTTCCCTCTTTTAATTGGAAAAATATTGGATGCTTCAAATCCTGAAATAGTTCAAGCTTTAAAAGATGGTACAATGACTTCGAAACAAGCTGCCATTTCTTATGATTATACGAATCCTTTGATAATGTTAGCTTGCCTTGGTGTCGCTGCTTTAATTCTTGGTTTTATATTGAAATATGTAGATAAGAAAAAGGGATTAGGACTTGAATTACCAAACATCAAAGAATAATGTAAAAAGGAGCAAATATTGCTCCTTTTTTATCCTAATAACTTGACAACAAATGTTTTTAACAAAAATTATGAGAACATTTTTGTAACATTATTGGAATTATTACGAAAAAAACAAAATAAGAACATGTAAAACAGAAATTTTATGAAGAAAAGATTATTCTTACCATTCGTTCTCCTGAGCCCCATTTTTGTCCAGGCCAGTGAAGCCGATTTAGTATTGCCCGATTTTAGAAAAATCAGTTTTTTTAACTCCATGTTTTCGGGATGGGATCTCTTGCTTTGGGGCTCCATTATTGTAATATTAGGTTTAATATTTGGTTTGTATCAAACAGTTCAAATCAAAAAACACCCGGTTCACCATTCAATGGCAAATATTGCCAAAATAATTTATGAAACCTGTAAAACCTATTTACATCAACAAGGTAAGTTCCTACTGATCCTTTTCGGAATTATTGGGGTTGCCATTGTTTTTTATTTTGGTTTATTGAGTCATAAAACAACACCCGAAGTTTTATTGATTCTAATGTGGACCGTTTTTGGTATTTTGGGTTCTTATGCTGTGGCTTGGTTCGGTATCCGTATCAACACACTTGCCAACAGTAGAACCTCATTTGCATCACTAAAAGGGAAACCTTGGAATGTAGTTTCTATTCCTCTTCAATCAGGAATGAGTGTTGGGTTATTGTTGATTACCATTGAGTTGATCCTCATGTTGGTCATTTTACTCTTCATGCCTGCTCAAAGTGCAGGAGCTTGTCTTCTTGGGTTTGCAATAGGTGAATCGTTAGGTGCCAGTGCATTAAGAATAGCAGGAGGTATTTTTACAAAAATTGCTGATATTGGTGCCGACTTGATGAAAGTAGTTTTTAAAATCGGGGAAGATGATCCCAGAAATCCTGGTGTAATTGCCGATTGTACCGGTGATAATGCCGGTGACAGTGTTGGTCCTACTGCTGATGGTTTTGAAACGTATGGCGTTACGGGTGTCGCTCTCATCACTTTTATTATTCTGGCTATGCCTTCTATGATAGAATTCCAAAGCTTACTCATCGTTTGGATCTTTGCGATGAGAATTCTTATGGTTTTTACCTCCATATTTTCTTATAAAATGAATCAGATTATTGCTAAAGCAAGGTATGAAAATGCTGACCGCTTTAATTTCGAAAGTCCTCTTACAGCTCTTATCTGGCTTACCTCTATAGTTTCAATTATTGTTACCTATGTGATCAGCTTCCTTCTATTGAGCAATAACTCTTTGGTGGGTACAAGCGAACATTATGCCCCAGAACTTTGGTGGAAACTTGCAACGATCATTAGCCTTGGAACATTTGCTGCTGCTATTATTCCCGAGTTTACAAAGATCTTTACGAGCTCTCAGTCTGCTCATGTAAATGAAGTTGTGATCTCATCCCGTGAAGGGGGCCCCTCTTTAAATATTCTTTCCGGTATGGTTGCCGGTAACTTCAGTGCTTTCTGGATCGGCATACTGATGGTAGGCCTTATGGTTGGTGCGTTTTTTGTGTCCATTAATGGTCTGGAGGTTTTTGGTGAGTACTCCTCCATATTTGCTTTTGGCCTTGTGGCTTTCGGTTTCCTTGGAATGGGACCCGTTACAATCGCCGTAGATAGTTATGGTCCCGTTACCGATAATGCTCAATCTGTTTTTGAACTTTCACAAATGGAAAAAATCCCCGGAATTAAAAATGAAATTGAAAGAGATTATGGTTTTACACCCGATTTTGAAAGAGGAAAACACTATCTTGAAGCTAATGATGGTGCTGGCAATACCTTTAAAGCTACTGCTAAACCCGTCCTTATTGGTACTGCAGTTGTGGGTGCGACGACCATGATTTTTGCCATTATCCTGATGCTCAAAACGCAAGGATTACTTCAATTAAGCCTTACTGA
>JAEWUL010000147.1 GCA_023459435.1 Bacteroidota bacterium | reverse complement strand
GTGTCACACCATTCATAAGCAGAATGGCGAACGAAACACCTTCAGGATAAGCTCCAAAAACACGAATCAGAATAGTTATCAGGCCACACCCCACGCCGAAAATGATCATTCCAATAGGAGAAACGGGGGAAGTAACCATATCTGTAGCCATATAGAAAGCCCCAAGGATTAAACCACCAGTCACGAGATGGAAGAATGGATTTACATAATGAGTTGGATCAACTATATTTAAAATCCAGGCAAAAAGGAAAGCTGAAAGTACAAAAGAAACAGGGATATGCCAAGTTAATATTTTTTTATAAAACAAGAAGGCAGCACCAATCAGCAAAGCGATAGCAGAGACTTCACCAAAAGAGCCTCCCATATTACCAAAGAGCATATCGACATAAGTAGGGAGTTTCGTTTGAATAGCATCCATCGTTTCACCATTTTTAACACCCTCTTTCAGAATACCTAGAGGAGTTGGGCCGGTAACAACATCAGCTCCAAAGTTCCAAATAGGTTTGGCGACAGGCCATGTAGTCATATCTACAGGTCTTGAAATCAACAAGAAAACACGACCTACCAATGCTGGATTAAAGAGGTTATTCCCCAAACCACCAAAAACCATTTTTCCTACCACAATAGAAACTAAGGCACCTAAAATCACCCAAGGAATTGGCAATGTAGATGGGAGGTTGAAAGCAAGCAATAGACCCGTTAAAACTGCAGATCCATTTGAGATGGTAGATTTTTCACGCAGGAAGAAACGTGTGGCAATGTACTCAAAAAAAATACAACTTAAGACAGAAACTGCAGTAATGATAATTACCGGTAAACCGAAATAATAGATGGAAACTAAAAAGGCAGGTACCAATGCGAAAATTACAGCCCACATAATTTTCTTCACCGATTCACCACTATGTACGTGTGGTGATCCGGAAACTTGTAACAAACGATTATTCATATTAATGAATTAGTTAGACTATAAAAATGAGAAGAACATCATGCATTTCAAGGTTTAGAAAAAATGCTCGGCAAAGATAAAAAAAAAAATTTTATTGTGTAAACACAAATTTCAAAATATTTGCACCCATTTGCAATGCTTTTGTTCTGATAGCATCAGAATCTTTGTGAACCTCATAATCTTCCCACCCATCACCCAAATCGGTTTCATAAGTATACAAACAGATTAATCTTCCATTTAAAATAAGTCCAAAAGCCTGAGGGGGTTTATTATCGTGTTCATGAATTTTTGGTAATCCATTTGGGAAATGGTATTTCTGTTTGAAAATGGGATGATTATGTGGTAGTTCAACAAATTCCAGCTCCGGAAAAACCTGTTTCATCTGTACTCTGATAAAAGGGTCCAATCCATAATTATCATCAATATGTAAGAAGCCACCCGCTTGGAGATAATTTCTCAGATTTTGAGCTTCGTCAGAGTTGAAAACAATATTCCCATGCCCTGTTAAGTGTATGAATGGATATTTAAACAACTCTACACTACCCACTTCGACAGTTTCATACTTAGGATTGAGGGACATATTAAGATTTTTGTTACAAAAAGATATAAGATTGGTTAATGATGTGGGATTGGCATACCAATCTCCGCCCCCTCTATACTTCAGTAAAGCGATGGTTTGAGCCTGTATAACAAAAACAAAACCAATAATACAACCTGTTAATAATATTTTTTTCATTGTTTCATTTGATTGATTAGTAACCTCCATTCCATTTTCTGACAAACCATTCAATTGCCAATACAATTAAAATAATCATAAGATAGATGACAGAATTGAGGATTAAGCGATAATTTTTATCATAAGTAGCAATCGCTTTTATAGTTTCATTGGATTTAATCTCATTTTCAATTTTATTCAACTCTTTTACTGAAAAAAACTCACCATTCGTACTCTTTGAGATATTTTTCAATAACGGATGATTTGCAACCAGATTTTGTGTTTCAACCATCATTTCCCTTACGGAGAAAGCCCCGGATTTGGTAAACTTCCTGTTTCCGGATTCCATTGTGGCCTGCCAGGTATAATCATCAATTGGTAATGAACCTAACTGTAGGGTATAATGATGATTCTGTTTGGAAAACTGATAGGTATATTTTTTTCCGGAAGAGGATTGAATCATCATGTTCACATCAGAAGTTGTTATTAGTTCATAACTATCATTATACAATTCTGCATGAAAATCTATCGAATTATTTTCATCATAAAGATTTTTGGAGATAACTCTAAACTGACTTTTATCACCGGTTACAGATAAATAAAGTGCAGTTTTATTGATGATTTCATTGAAAACATCATGATTTTCAGCATACAAATAATTATACAGTTTCCATTGCCAAATTCCGGAACCTACAATCACACCCGACTTGGACCCTTGAAAATCAGAGAAAATAAATAGAGGAATATTAGTATTGACTCCAGCGATTTTTTGGGAAAAGAACACATTGGAACCAACAGCTTCCTGATAATCCCCAAAAGGAGTTAAAAGGGGTGGAAATTTGGTTAACATCTGTTTTGCTTCTTCAGAAAATGTAAAAGAGACAAAGTTTGAATTAAAAACCGGAAAAGATTCATTCGTTAACTCTTTGTTTTTATTAATTGATACACCTGATTTTAATGAATTAAAAAGGGTCATGTTTGTTTTTGGGCCTAGAATATATAACGCACTTATTTTTGACTTCTGAATCTCATGAAACAGATTCTGAGCCGGATTCTGAATCGATGGAATCTGATGGAGAATCACCAATGAATATGAAGGCAGGGAACCTTTGTATTCATCAAGAGAGATTAGGTCAATTTGATACTTATCTGACATTTCCAGAGCAGACTTAATAGCAGCAATGTCAGGATGTGGGGCATTATAAATGATCGCAATTTTTTCTCTTTGATCTACCACTTCTATATAAAAAGTGGTGCTGTTATTTTTATAGGTTACTTCCCCTTCCAGATTAGATAAAACCACTCTATACTTTTGAATTCCTTTTGAGTGAGCCTGAAAATTGGTTTTTACCGTAGTATAATAGTTCTGAGTCTGAATGGATAAATTTGTTGAAAAAACCTCATTTTCACCTTGGTAAATGGTCATTCTGGGGTTATTACCCTTTAGATTACGTGCAGATACTTTAATCTCAACGGGAAAAATGTTACCTTTATAAGTTTGAGGATTGTGTATTACATTTGAGATGAAAAGATCCGTTTGAACTGATGGATTTCCCATTCCAATCGTATAGACTGGAAATCTAGAGTGTTCCAATTTGTATATAGGATTCTCTCCTTTATTTATAATCCCATCGGAAGCCAAAACCAACGCTCCCACATTTCGATTGGTATAAATGGTATTGATCTCATCCACTAAATCAGAAATCTGAGTACTTTTATCGGTAAATTGATAATCAAATTGGTCTACTTTTTTTGAGAATTGGCCCATTCTGAAGAGCTGCACTTCATATTTATTTCCAAAAGAGGAGATTAATTGTTCCAATTGTTTGGAGAATTCATTTTTGTAATAGGCAGAATCTGAACCAGCAACAATGGACTCCGAATGATCTACGGCAAGCAATAAGATAGGCTTTTCAACCTTTTTGATTGTCATTTTGGTAATAGGAGCCAATAAAAGAAAGGTGATTAACGAGATGGATAAACCTCTTAAAAAATAAAGTAGTTTCAGATTTTTTTTCCCAAAATCGATCTCTCTGTTTTTATAATAAAGTAAAAGTGAAAAGGAAACGCCTGTTAAGATACAGATCAATGAGAGCCAAAG